>JAJYDP010000210.1 GCA_021777365.1 Chloroflexota bacterium
TCACTTCTACGGTGCGTTCATCCACGACCCGTTCGTGGTCGCTGCCGCGCTCGACGACAGGCTGGTGCGCACCGAGCCGGTGGCGGTCGACGTCGAGACGGGCGGCGCCATCAGCACGGGACAGACCGTCGCCGACTGGCGCCACCTGTGGGGACGTCCGGCCAACGCGGATGTCGCCGTCGAGGGTGATGCGGACGCGTTCCTGGAGCGCCTGGTCGATCGAGTCGGAGCGCTGGCGGCGCGCCGGGGGTAGCGGCGCGCGCCGGGGGAAGGCCGGCGGATGGGCTGGCTCGAGAAGCCGTGGGGTGTTCGGCCGGACCCCGGCGTGGCAAGCTTGACGCTGACCGGAGTGCCGGTCGCCTGGCCGGCCGGGAGGGGCGTGCGCGACCGGTTCGCGCGATGCAGGGAGGAGCGGGCTCGATGGACTGGCTGTCGCGGCAATTCAGCACGCGGGTAATCGTCCTGATCCCCGTGGCCATCGCGATCAACATCGTCCTCGGCGCCACCGTCCAGCAGGCGCTCAAACTCCCGATCTACCTGGACTCCATCGGGACGATCCTGGTCGGCGTGCTTGCCGGTCCGGCTGCCGGCCTCGTGACTGGTGCGCTCGCCAACCTCATCTGGGGATACCTGTTGCCCGCGCCGATCGGCACGACCACGATCGGCCCATTCGCGATCACAGCGGCGGTCATCGGCATTCTGGCCGGCATCTGGGGTCAGTTCGGGCTGTTCAGGTCTCGAAAGGGCGATCCCGGCCGAGCGGCGGTCGGTGCCGTGATCGCCGTGATCATTGTCGGCGGCGTTGCACTCTACACATACGGTCGGGCCTACGCGAGTCCGTCGTCCTATCAGAACATCACTGGCTACGATCCGGCCCAATTCGACCAGTCACGGATCTTCTTCCTGTTCGTGATGCTCGTCTTCGTGGCTCTGATCGCCTGGGCACTCTTCCTGCGCCGTGACGCCGGTGCGGTGTTTGCCGTCGGGGCGGGCCTCATCACCGGAATCGTCGCTGCCGTCGTGTCGGCTCCCATCGCTGCGATCGTCTTCGGAGGGGTTACCGGCAGCGGCGTTGACGCCCTGGTAGCGGCGTTCCGGGCCGGCGGGGACAGTCTGTACACCGCGACCCTCAAGCAAGGACTTCTGTCGGACCCACTCGACAAGATGATCACCAGTTTCGTGGTCTTCTTCATCATCACGAGCCTGTCCACGCGATTCGTGGCGCGCTTCCCCAACGGGGAGAAGGCAGTGGCGACCGAGGCGAAGTGATCGGCTCGTGACAGAGGGTCTCAGCCTGGGTCAACTGGGGACGGAACCGCGCATCCCGTCCTTCGTCCTTCGTCCGACGTCGGGCCCGTATCGCGCGCTGAATCCGACCACGAAGCTGGTCATCGGCCTGGCTGAGGTTGTGTGCGCGTTCGTCCTCGGTCACTGGACGGGTCCAGTGCTGGCCTTGCTCGTCCTCGGGGCGTCGGCGCTGCTGGCAGGCGTGATGCGCAAGCTCGCACTCGTCGCGTCGCTGACCCTTCCCGTGGTCGGCTCGATCCTGCTGATCAACACATTCCTGCTCCCCGGCGCGACGGATGCGATCGTCCGGGTGGGTCCACTGGCGCCCACGTGGAGCGGTCTGTCGTTCGGTGTGCAGGTGACGCTGCGCCTCTTGGCGATCTCGCTCGCCCTTGCCCTGGTCTACCTGACAACGCCCACCGACGACCTTCTGTCAGACCTGGAGTCCCGAGGGATCGGCCGGCGCCTCGTGTTTGTCGTGGGCTCTGCCGTCGGCACAGTTCCTCGCATGGTTGAGCGCGCTGCGGAAATCGTGGACGCTCAGCGGGCTCGAGCCCTTGACACGGAGGGCCGCTTCTGGCGACGTGCGCGCGGCGTCGTGCCTCTCGCTGCACCCATGATCTTCGGGGCGCTCACCGAGGTCGAGGAGCAGACCATGGCCCTGGAGGCGCGCGCCTTCTCGGCCCCGGCGCGCCGGACCATCCTGCGGCGCCTTCCCGACAGCCCGGCCCAGCGGCTGCTCCGCTGGGTGCTGTTCCTGGGCGCCGTCGCCGCCGTCGCCGCCGAGATCGCCGGCGTGCTCCACCTGCCGTGACGCTCGCGATCGCAGGCGCCTCCTACCGGTACGCGGGCACGGCGCGCGACGTCCTGGAGGACGTGCACCTCGAGATCCGGCCGGGACGCGTGGTCGGCCTGGTGGGACCGAACGAGGCAGGCAAGAGCACGCTGTGCCTGGTGGCGTCGGGGATGGCGCCGGCGTCCATCGGGGGACGGCTGCAGGGCTCGGTGACCATCGACGGCGAGGAGACGCGCGACCTGAAGCCGCACGAGCTGGCGCAGCGCTGCGGCGTCCTGTTCCAGAACCCGACCACGCAGCTCTCCGGCACCGCCGTGACGGTCTACGAGGAGCTGGCGTTCGGCCCGCGCAACCTCGGGCTGCCGCTCCCGGAGATCGTGGAACGGGTCGCCTGGGCGCTGGCGGCGCTGGGGATCGAGGCGCTCGCGGCGAAGGACCCGGCGCGGCTCTCCGGCGGGCAGGCGCAGCTGGTCGCGCTGGCGTCCGTGCTCGCACTGCGACCGGCCTACCTGGTGCTCGACGAGCCGACCAGCCAGCTCGACCCGCAGGGGACCCGGCTGGTGGGCGAGGCCCTGGCGCGCCTGGCCGGCGAGACGGGGACGGGGATCCTGCTGGTCGAGCACAAGACCGAGCTGCTGGCGGCGATGGCCGACGAGGTGGCGGTCCTCGACGCGGGGCGGGTCGTGGAGACGGGTCCGGCCGACGTGATCCTGTCCGACCCGGCCCTGTCGGAGCTCGGGGTCGAGGCGCCGGCGCTGTTCCGGCTCCGTCGGGCGATGACGGCGGCAGGGCTCGATCCTGCGTTGCTCCCTGGCAGTGCCCCGGGCAGTTCGGGCGCCGCCGTGCCGGCGGCATCCTCGGGTGCGGCCGTGCGTGCCGGTGGCGCCACTGCCGGCGGCGCCACCGTCGTCGCTGGGTCGGGGGCACCCACCGGAGCGGACGGGAGGGCCACCGTCGTCGGTGAGCCGGCGGCACCTCCCGGGGCGTCCGACCGACCGGGCGGCGGAGGAGGCCGGGCGTGAGCATCTCGATCGCCGTCGAATCGGTCGTCTTCGTCTACCCCGACGGGACGCGTGCCCTGGACGGGGTGGACCTGCGCGTCGATCCCGGCGAACGGCTGGCCATCGTGGGGCAGAACGGGTCCGGCAAGTCCACGCTGGTGCGCCAGCTGAACGGGCTGCTGCGCCCGACCGAGGGCCGCGTGCTGGTCGGCGGCGAGGACGCGGCGCGGTTCCACGTGGCCCAGCTGGCCGCGCGGGTGGGACTGGCGTTCCAGAACCCGGATCGCCAGATCTTCGCCGGACGGGTCCGCGCAGAGGTCGCGTTCGGGCCGCGGAACCTGGGGCTGCGAGGCGCCGAGCTGGAGCGCGCCGTCGACGGGGCGCTCGATGCGGTCGGGCTCGCGGAGATGGCCGACCACAACCCGTACGACCTGGGGTATTCGCGCCGCAAGCTGCTGGCGATCGCGTCCGTCCTGGCGATGGGCACGCCGGTGGTGATCCTGGATGAGCCGACCACCGGGCAGGACGCGCGGGGGGTGGCACGGGTGCGGGCGATCATCGACCGGCTCTCGGACGAGGGGCGCACGGTGATCGCGATCAGCCACGACATGCGCTTCGTCGCCGAGACGTCGCGGCGGGTCGTGGTCATGCAGGCGGGCCGGATCGTGCTCGACGGGCCGCCGGCGACGGTGTTCGCCGAGCCGAACTGGCCGGCGCTGGCCTCGACGTACCTGGAACCCACGCTCCCAGCCCTGGTCGGGACGCAGCTCGGGCTGGGGTGCACGCCGACCGACGAGGCGCTGGTCGCGGCACTGCTGGCGCGGGGCGGTCGACAGGCGCGGCGGCTGGCCCGGGCAGGCCCCGGCCAGGCCCCGGGCAGGCCCCGGGCAGGCCCCGGCCAGGCCCCGGCCGGTCGCTGACGCACGCCAGCTGAGCGTCAGCGGCTTCATGGACTCAGGCGGATGCCGGCCGGTCGCTGACGCACGCCAGCTGAGCGTCAGCGGCTTCATGGACTCAGGCGGATGCCGGCCGGTCGCTGACGCACGCCAGCTGAGCGTCAGCGGCTTCATGGACTCAGGCGGATGCCGGCCGGTCGCTGACGCACGCCAGCTGAGCGTCAGCGCACCCTCTCGGCTGATCCGCCGCTGATGCACATCACGTGAGCACTACGCGGCCCGATCGCAGCAGCCAGGGGCCTGGGAAGCCGGGTCTCGGCCAAGTTCCCGATCGGTCACGGCGGCGTGGCGCCGCCGAGCAGGGTCCCGAGTGGCACCGCTGGCGCGTACGGCCCTCGTGGCGTGCAACAGATGTTTTCCGGCTCCATTCAGGTTCGATTCAGGGGCACGGGCGAGGATGATGGGCGGTTCGGGGCAGGGGCTCCGAACCGGCACGAAAGATCTGGTGACACCGCGATGATGTACTGGGGTTGGAACGCCGGCCCGGGCGGCTGGGTCGGCGCGCTGTTCGGCTTCGTGATCTGGTTCGTCGTCATCGGGCTGTTCGCCCTGCTGGTGGTCCGACTGGTATCGGGCCCGCGGGGACCGGAGCACTACGCCACACCGGCACGGCCGGACGACCCCGAAGAGATCCTTCGCGCACGGTTCGCGCGCGGCGAGATCGCCCCGGACGACTACGAGCAGCGACTCGACCTGCTGCGGCGGACGAGGCCGCCCCAGCCGCCCGCGCAGAAGTAGCCGGCCCGCGAGGAGCATGCCCCCCGAGTAGCGGGCGCTCGCCTCCACGGCGCGGCAGCGGGCGCCGGCTTCCACGGCGCGGGAGCGGGCGCCGGCTTCCACGGCGCGAGAGGAGCGGGCGCCGACTTCCACGGCGCGAGAGGAGCGGGCGCCGCCACCGGTGCGGGTTGCCGACGCTGCTCACCGACCGGGCGCTGCCCCATCGCCGGCCAGGCAGTCGGACCCGCCGCCGCGCCACGACAGCCCCTGCGGGGTCTCCCGCATGGGATGATCGGGGCCATGGAGCCCCTCGCCTCCGCTGCCGGCGCCGTCTGCATCACAGCGGCACTCCGGTGAGCGGCCGGACGCCGTGACCGGCACGACCATCGCGATCATCGGCGGGCTCGGCGCCGCCGCGTGCTGGACCGTCACCACGATGTCGTCGGCCGAGGCGAGTCGGCTGATCGGCGCCCGGCTCACCCTGGCCTGGGTCATGACGATCGGCCTCGTGCTGGTGGCGCCGTTCGTGCTGACGGAGCCGGTCAGCCTGGACCCGCGCTCCGCGTTCTGGCTCTTCCTCGTCGGCGCCGGCAACGTGGCCGGCCTGCTGCTCGAGTATGTCGGGCTCCGGCTGGGCCGGGTCGGCGTCGTCGCCCCCATCGCCTCCGCCGAGGGAGCGGTCGCCGCGATCATCGCCGCCATCGCCGGCGAGGCGATCTCCCCGGCGGTCGGCGGGTCGCTGGCGCTGATCGCCGGTGGCGTCGTGCTGGCGGCCGGGCTCGATCCCTCGTCGAAGCCGAAGGAGGGCGAGCGAACCGCACGCTTCGTGCCGGCGCTCTTCGGGCTCGGCGCCGCGCTGGCCTTCGGCACCGTGCTCTTCTCCGCAGGCCAGGTCAGCTCGGATCTCCCCATCGCCTGGGTGGTGCTCCCGGCCCGGCTGGTCGGGTTCCTGTTCGTCGGGCTGCCCCTGCTCGTCACGGGCAACCTGCGGCTCACCCGCCGGGCGGCGCCCTTCGTCACACTCTCGGGCGTGATGGAGGTGATCGGGTTCGCCGTCTACACGGTCGCGTCCGAGCACGGGATCGCGATCGCGTCGGTGCTCGGCTCGGAGTTCGCGGCGATCGCGGCCGTCGCCGCGTGGATCCTGTTCCGGGAGCGGCTCAGCCGGATCCAGGTGGCCGGCGTGGGAGCCATCGCCATGGGCGTGGCGCTGCTCTCGATCCTCCGCGGCTGAGGTCGGGCCGTCGGCGGGCGGCAAGGGCGATCCGGCGGGGGTTCACTGGCGGGCGGCCATGGCGATCCGGCGCTGGTTCTCCGGCGGGCGGCGATCGATGCTCGATGGGCCGGCTGGCTACCGGGCGCGCCGGGCCCGGAACGTGGGCCAGCCCCAGCGCACCGACGCCAGGGCGATGACCAGCCCGATGCCGAAGAAGGTCGGGTGCAGGAAGCTGACGCCCTTGATGATCGCCACCTGCACCACGATCCAGATCATCTGGCCGCACCCGATCGCGAAGGCGAGGAACGGCGCGACCGGCCACCGCCGGAGCCCCAGCACGGCAACCGCGAGCGAGCCCAGCCCGAAGAGGCCGCCCAGGATCAGGCCCGGGATCAGGAAGTCGGGGAAGGGGCTCCCGTCCAGTATCGAGTCGGGGATGTGCATGATGCTGCCGTCCGG
Source organism: Chloroflexota bacterium (assembly GCA_021777365.1). Next base: position 6,433 of record JAJYDP010000210.1, read on the forward strand.
CGCGGACACGAGCCCAGCGCCACCGCCGAGGGCGCCGAGCCCGAGGACCACGAGCATGAGGATCGCGACCTTCCCCGCCGGGCCGGGTTCCGGCCCCGGGTTGTCCGTGGCCCGCGCACGGGCCAGGGCTCGACTGGACATGACGGGTGGGCTCCCGTGATGCCGTCGGCGACGGACCTCCCCCGGCGCCGGGACGGCATCCCGCATCGTCGGCGGTGCGTGGCCGGCCGCACAGGGCCATCGGTCCCGGGCCGCGCCACTGCCCGGCACGCGCGCGGCAGTGCGCCCCGGCCGCGAGCGGGCCGGACTCCGGTCGGGCCCGATCCAGCCCGACCGCCCGCCGGGCTACCCCTCGATCTCGATCGGGACCTCGGTCACCCGGCCGTCTCGGATCCGCCACGCGCGCACGTCGGGGGCGTCCGCGTCGGCCAGCGAACAGAGCAGGTAGAGGGCGTCCGGGTAGAACGCCAGCCCGATGTCGGTGGGCGACGGGACCGCCGCCGACCGGACGTGCGAGTGGAAGATCCCCCACACCACCTGGTCGGCGTCGTCGAACGCCAGCATGAGCCGCAACTGCTCGCCCGCATCGATCAGGTACCGGTAGGGCGATGCCGCCGCGTTGGTCATGCCGTGGAACGCGATCGGCACGCCGCCGCGCTCGTGCGCCTCGGTCCCGGAGAGCATCCCGCAGGCCTCGTTGGGGTAGCCCGCCCGAGCCCAGGCGACCAGCTCGTCGCGCAGCGCACGGGGAAGCCGTGCCGGCGGGATGACCTGCGCCTCGACGCCCGGGGCAGGCCCACCGGCACTCGCCTCGCTCACCACCAGCTGCGCGACTCCATGTCGCGCTCCATCTCGTCCATGTCGCGGGTCCAGATGCCGCCCGACAGGTACTTCCACCCGCCGTCGGCCAGCAGGACCACGATCGTCCCGTGCTCCATCTCGCGCGCGACCCGGGCGGCCGCCACGAGGGCCGCACCGGAGGAGACGCCGGCGAAGACGCCCTCCCGTTCGGTCAGCGCCCGCAGCGCCGCGATCGCGTCGCTGTTGGAGACCAGGTACTTCGCGTCCAGGATCGAGGGATCGAAGACCTCCGGCACGAAGCCCTCGTCGAGCGAGCGAAGCCCCTGCACGTTCTCGCCGGGCATCGGCTCCGCGGCGATGATGCGCACCTCCGGGTTGTGCTCGCGGAGGCGGCGCCCGACCCCGGTGAGGGTCCCGCCGGTGCCCAGGCCGGCGATGAAGACGTCGACCTCGGGGCAGTCCGCGATGATCTCCTCGGCGGTCCCCTCGTAGTGGGCCAGCGGGTTCGCCGGGTTGCCGTACTGGTACGGCATCACGAACCGCTCGTCGCGCGAGACCAGGTACTTGGCGAGCTCGACCGCGCCGTTGGATCCCTTCTCGCCGGGCGAGTCGATGATCTCGGCGCCGAAGAGCGCCAGCAGCTGCCGCCGCTCGTTGGTCACGTTGTCCGGCATGACCACGGCGATCCGGTAGCCCTTGCGCCG
>JAJYDP010000211.1 GCA_021777365.1 Chloroflexota bacterium
GACGGCGCGCCTGGCCGGCCGTCCGCCCGCGATCCTGCACTCCTTCTCGGGTCCGGTCGACTACGCCGAGGCGGCCCTGGAGCTCGGCCTCGCGATCGGCTTCTCCGGGCTGGTGTTCCGCACCGGTGAGGAGGCTTCGGCGGAGGTCGTCCGGCTCGTTCCCGCCGGGCGCCTGCTGGCCGAGACCGACTCGCCGTACCTCTCGCCGCCGGGTGCCCCGCGGCGACGCAACGAGCCGGCCTGGGTGCGCATCACCGCCGCCTGGATCGCCGAGCGGCGGGGCGATGACCCCGACGTGCTCGGCGACGTGCTGGTCGCGGCCTACGACGCGACGTTCGGACCGCCGTCGCGCGACGGTGCCGACGTCATGCGCGCGGGGCGCTGAGCTCCGGCTTCCGCGGCGCGCCGGGCTGCGACTGCCCCGACGGTTCGGGTTCGCTCGCGACCTCCCGCTCCAGTTCGGCCTCGACGTCGAACGTGGGGCGGACGCCGGCGGAGGCGAGGGAAGCGCCCTCTCCGACCTCGAGACCGCCGGCCCCGACCTCGCCGGTCTCGAGATCGCCGGTGCCGGTGTCGCCGGCCGTCCCCGCGTCCCGCGAGGCGACCACGCGGATCCCGCCCTTGTCGATCTCGAGCACCCCGTCGGACGGCGAGAGCTCCACCCACTCGGGCCCGAGAACGCCCGATCGGCGGACGGCCGCCGCGGCCACGAATCCGGCGACGGTGCCCGCGATCACGCCGGCCAGGGGGAGCGCGATCCGTGTGATGGGGTGACCCGGCTGGTCGTGCAGCGGTCGATGCAGCGAGAGGGTCGGCATGTGGTCCTCCTCGGCCCGATGCTGCGGCCCTCGGGAGCCGGATGCACGGGCCGAGGGTCCCGTCTGCGGGGCGCCGGACGGACCGGCGGGCCCGTGGGGCCGGCGGAACGCCGCCCGCGTCGCCGCGTCAGCCGGCGGTCAGGCGCGCGCGGAGCAGTTCGACGCCGTCTTTGTCCGAGATGGTCGCCCGCCACCCCGTCCCGTCGCGCCACGTCCGCGCCACCACCGTCGATCCGGGCTGCGCGGGTGCCAGGAACTCCAAATGGTACCGGCGCGGGAGCGCCTCGACGGTCGCAGCACCGCCCGACCGGATGACCGCCTCCTCCAGCCAGTCGACGTACACGGCGTTGTTGGCGTGCCCCATGGGGTCCACGTCGCGCGGCGCGACGCGCAGGCACGTCTCGCGCGCGTCCGCCGGGACCGGGACCGCGTCGATGCGTGCCGGTTCGAGCGCGGCGTCCGGGCCGAACCGGTCCAGCAGTTCCGGCGGGATGCGGGCCGGGGCGCCCCGATCGGTGGTCATCACCCAGTCCACGATCCCGTGGCCGATCGTCGTGCCGTCCGGCAGGATGAAGTCGCTCTCGCGGCGCGCCCAGATCCTGCGCATCGCGGTGACCTCGGTCGTGACCGTCAGCACGACACCGGGTCCGACCGGCCGCCGGATGTCGAGGACGAGGCACCTGACCAGCCAGAAGCGACCGCGGGCGCGATACCACGGCAGGTCGAAGCCGAGGCTCTCCGAATGCGCCCACGCGACGTCCTGCATGGCGCGCACGTGAGCGGAGGCGCGGCAGCGGGCGGTGGCGGTCGCCTCGTCGAAGCGCACCCGCACGGGAAGCTGGAGGCGTCGGCCGGGGTCCATGACGTCGAGTATGGGCGGCCGCCGCCGGTTCCGCGCGGCGCAGAACCTCCGGCGCGCCCCGGGCTCTGCGGTTTCGATCGGCACTTGCGGACGCGCCGGCCGGGTGAGAGCGTGCCTGCGGACCACCCGGTGCCGGCCTGGCGCGAAGCGGTCGGTCGGCCACGCGTCGGCACACTGGGCGGACGAAGGAGTGTCGATGGAGGCCGTCCTGGCGACTCTCGCCGTCGCTGCGCTGATGCTGGTCGCGTTGGTCCTGCTCGCGGCCAGCTGGCCCAGGTCGTCGCGGCTGGGAGGCTGCCGGTCGTGGCGCGGGGGACGCGAATCGGATGCACGAGCCGACGACACGGTCGGCGGCACGCGCGAGGACGACGACGCATGGCGCTGGCGCCCCGACCGGGAAGATTCGGCCACGAGGCTGCGTCGCCGCCGGTAACCGCGCGGGCCGGCTGCACGCCCGCATGGTGGCGGGCGCGCCGAGGCGATCGTGCTTCGCCCCATCCGGCACTTGTCCCGCGAGGCGGCGCGTGCATGCTGGCCGTGCGCACGGGGGGTGTTGACGCGCGGCCGGTGCCCGGGCCGCCTCGACTGCGCCGAGCCACTGGCGGGACCGACCCGCGTGATGTCGGGGGGTCATCTCATGCCACGCTTCATCGCCGTCCACCCGGTGGCGTTCACCGAGGAGCAGCTCCGGCCCCTGGCGAAGGCGCCGGTGCCCGAGGGCGTCACCTGGGTCAGCACGTACTGCGGCTATGCCGACAACAGGACCTACTGCCACTGGGTGGCTCCCACGAAGGACGCACTGGTCGCGATCTTCCACCAGTACGAGGTTCCCTTCGAGGAGATCCACGAGGTGCGGTGGTTCGACCCGGCCACGGCGCAGCTCGAGCCGGAGCCCACCGAGGTGAAGGCTCCACTGACGGTCTGAGCAGATGGGCGCGGCCCGGTGTGACCCCGTGACGGCCGCACCGGGCCGCGGATCGGCGGATCGACGTGCAGCTGCTGCGGCTCCCGCCGCGAGCGGCTCGTCGCATGCGGTTCCCATCCTCGATCGTCGCTCGGAGGAGCGTCGCATCCGGATCGATGGCGTCGACCTCCTCGTCGAGGATGTGGGGCCGACCCGGATCACGTTCCGCGCCTGACAGTCACTCGATCACCGTCGCGGCCAGGCGGCCTCAGGCGTTCGGAGGCGCTGGACGTCGCAGGAGGAGCATCCGGATGAGCGTGAACACGGTGAAGCTCGTCGGCGGGCTGCTCGTCGCGCTGGGGGCCGCGGGCCTGCTGCTTCTCGGCGTCCTCGAGTCGGGTCCCGCCGCGCTGGTCGGCATCGTGGGCCTCGGTCTCGTCGCGACGTCTGCCCGGCGGCGTCGTGATCGGTTCTGAGGCCCATCACCGGTGCCCGTGCGCTCGGCGCGGGCGCAGGAGTGCCTCACGGGCGACCTGCCGGACGAGCTAGCGGGGTCCCTCCGACGCCGCGTCCGCCGACGGGCCGGGGCCCGGATCCTGCCCGGTGCTCCCGGCCACGCCCTGGTCGATCTGCACCCAGGCGGCTGCCTCCGGCGCCGAGGTGTGGTGGCGCCAGATCAGCAGGACGATGCCGAGGACGACCGCGACCACGCTGAAGATGATCCCGATCGAGACGCCGAAGAAGAACTGGTCGTAGGCCGAGCGGAACGTCTCCAGGTATCCGCGGACGGTGCCGTACCAGATCAGCCAGAACGAGACGAGGTCGCCGTCACGCAGCCATCCCGCGATCCGGCGGCTCAGGTACAGGGCGACCAGGCCGCCGGCGAAGTCGAGCACCGACTCGTAGAAGAACATGGGCTGGAAGCCGGTGGTGGCGAACGGGTAGAGCGAGCAGGAGTATTCGGGCACGCGATGGGCGCAGTCGATCGCGATCCCCCAGGGGAGGTTGGTCGGCGGACCGTAGAGCTCCTGGTTGAAGAAGTTGCCCCAGCGCGCGATCGCCTGCCCGAAGAAGAGGCTGGGGACCGCGATGTCCGCCCAGCGCCAGATGTTGAGGTGGTGGCGCCGGCCGTAGATCAGCATCCCGACGAGCCCGCCGATGACGCCCCCGTAGATGGCCAGGCCCGTGTACGGCGGCAGCAGCACCTTGATCGGGTCGCTGGCGTAGAGGCTCCAGGTGTCGGCCACGCTGTACAGGCGCGCGCCGATCAGCCCCAGCGCGAAGACCAGGATGATGCCGTTGGCGATGTGTTCCGGATTCTCGCCCCGCTCCCGCGCCCGCCGGTCTGCCAGCCAGGCCCCCAGCGCAAGGGCGGCGGCGTACCCGATCCCGTACCAGGGGATGGTCAGCGGCCCCAGTTGCAGGGCGATGGGAACCGGGGTGATGTCGATCAGGCCGAGCAGCGGGTTCACGGGCGGGAGGATAGACGCCTTCGAGCAGATCCGCTGCCGGAGCCGCGGCTTCCTGGCCGCGGAGGTCCGCCTGGCGCGACTGTCCTGGTGCCGCCGCTGCCCACGTGTGCACCGGCACCGGTGGACCGTCACGGACGTGGGCGAGCCTCATTCCCGCGGGGCCGCAGTGATGCCGGGCAGACACCTCCCTCACGGCGACACGGGACGGCGTGGCATCGCGTCGGGCGGCCGCCCCACGACACGGCCGACTGATCCTCCCCGCCGGCTGCATCGAGCCGGGCACGGCCGATCACCGCCGACCGGTCTTCGGGCCCTCCGGCCCTTGCGCCGGTTCGCCGCACGCGCAGGCTGGACGCCGCATTCTCGATCTGGTCCGATCCCCTGCGGGTCGGCTGGTTCGAGCGGCAGCGCCACGTGAACGGCGGGCCCGCTCCGCGCCGACAACGGCGGCGGTCGCGTCCGCCCGAGGTACGAGGAGCCTGCAGGTGAGCATCGCGTACCGCCCGACCCTTCCGAGGCCGGAGGCCTTCCGCGCCCTGTTCGCCACCACCGGCTGGGACGCGGGACGCCCGCTCACGCCCGAGCGCGCCGCGGCGGCCCTGGCGGGGACCCGGCACGCGGTCGCGGCATACGACGGCGATCGCCTCGTCGGGTTCGGCCGGGTGATCGGCGACGGCGTGCTCCACGCGCTCCTGGCCGACGTGATCGTCGATCCCGCATACCAGCGGGCCGGTATCGGGAGCGAGATCGTCGGGCGCCTCGTCGAGCACTGCCGGCAAGAGGCCGTGATGGACGTCCAGCTCTTCTGCGCGCGAGGGAAGCGGCCGTTCTACGAGCGCCTCGGCTTCCTCGCCCGGGACGACGAGGCTCCCGGCATGGAACTGGGCGTGTGACCCTTGGTGGGCCCGGTGCGGCGGCGGTCGTGCCCCCGGCAGCGCCGGCGCAATGCGGGCCGTCCTGCCGTTCGGCACTTGGCAGATGGGTGGCGGGGCGAATGCTCTGCCCGCCACGAGCGTGGTGCCGGGTGGCCCGCGGCAGGCGGCGCCTGGATCTCGCCGGGGACCCGGCGAAACCGCGCCCGATTGGTTGAGCGTCCCGGGGGGGATCGGCCATGCGCCGAATCGGGTTCGCGCAGGCTCTGGCCGGCACAGCCGTTACGCTGCTGGCGGCGTGCGCAGGCGGCGGGCCGCCGGCCTCGCATCCCGTGACGCCACCTCCCGCGTCCGGTCCGTCGCCGTTCGTCTCACCCGCGGCGGAAGGGCCCGCAGCCAGTCCCTCCGCTCCCCCCACTGCGATCGCGACGCAGGTCATGCAGGACGACACGGCGCTCCTCCAGTCGAAGCTCGCCGCGTGCGTCCCGGGCGGTGCGACGTGCACCATTCGCCTGCCGGCGGGGACGTTCCGCACCCGACAGCTCTCCGCCACGGGGTTCCACGGGACCATCGCCGGTGAGGGCATCGGCAAGACCGTCATCCAGGCCCTGCCGGGGTACGTCGTCACGCCGGGCTACGTGCTGAGCAGGCCGCCCAGCGCGACCAACGTCTACCCGGCCATCCTGGCGTTCGGCGGACCGAGCGATGTCACGATCACAGACCTCACGTTCCGCGTGACGGAGGCGGACCCCGTGCCGGGTGGGTGGTACGAGAACGACGATCGCGTCCACAACACGTTCCTCGCCTACGCGCTCTCCGTACAGGGGAGCGCGCATCTGACGCGGGTTGCCTTCGAGGGCTCGCGCGGCAGCCTCGACGCCGGCCCGGGCGGACAGGGAGTCAACCTCGAGGCAGGGGTGGCGATCGACGGGTCCCGCTCGCCGCAGGGGGGCGACGACTTCACGATGACCCGGTGCACGGTGCGGAACGCCGAAGCCGCGGTCCTCCTCTATCGCTTCGGGGGCCACGCCCTGGTCGGCGGGTCCACCGCCGACGGCAATACGTTCGTCCACTCCGGCGCCGGGATCTTCACCGAGATCGACGGCGCAGTCATCGAGGCGTCCTACAACCGCATCGCCGACGACATCAGCCCGGCCAGCGCGATCGTGATCGACGTGGTCGGCAGCGTGACGGCGCCCTCCCACGTGCTCGTCGCGCACAACCGCATCACGCTCGATGCCGGCGGCACGCAGGCCGTTCGCGCATCGCAGGGTGGCCAGAAGTTCGGTGTCGCGCAGGGAGCCGGAGCCGAAGCCGCGTTCGAGCTCACGGTCGCCGACAACACGCTCGTGCTCGGCGGCGATGGCAGCGACACCGGGATCCTGCTGCGCAACACCGTCGGGACCGTCGTGTCGCGCAACACGATCCAGGGGAAGGGGACCAGCGCCATCGAGCTCGTCGGAACGACGCAGGCGACCGTGGCCGGCAACGCGGTCGGCGGCTTCGTGCCCTCGGGCGAGGCGCACATTACCCTCGACGTGAACACCAGCGGCGCTCGCGTCAACTGCGCCAGACCCGCGGACACCGTCGCCGACCAGGGCACCCGCAACACGGTGACCGGCTGCTCGCCGTCGAAGTGACGCGCGTCGCGGCAGGCCCGAGCAGGTCAGCGGGCCTTCACGCGCCGAGCCGGTGATCCAGCTCCTCGATGATCACGCGCGCCTGGTTGTGCGCTTCGTCCCTGGCCCCATAGACGAGCGTGAGCGTCCCGCGGCGAGCCCGATCGGCGAGCGCATCCAGCGTCGCCCCCCGGGCCGGGTCGGCGAGTTCCGCCCGGTAGCGCGTGCGGAACTCGTCCCAGCGCGCCGGATCGTGTCCGAACCAGCGGCGCAGCTCGGTGCTGGGGCCGAGCTCGCGCTCCCACGCATCGACACGCAGCGCCTCGCGGGAGCGGCCGCGCGGCCAGACCCGGTCCACGAGGACCCGGTACCCGTCCTCGGGGCCGGGCGCCTCGTACGCACGCCGCAGCCGGACGCTCACCCGGACGCCCTCCCGGTCGTCCGGGCCGGGGCCAGGGGTCCGGGACGGCCCGAGGGCTCGCTGGGCGGCAGGGCTGCCGTCATGGGCGAGCAGGATCTTGTGCATGCTGCGCTCCTTCCCGGTGCCGGTCGTCCTGCCGCCCCGTCTGCACCGCCGATGCTGCTCCGGCGGCCGGTCAATCTCTGTGACCTGTGTGGCGGGGTACGCCCTGCCTTCCTCGATCACGTAGCGGAAGCAAGCGTAGCGGGCCACGGCCCCGGGCAGTGTCTCGAGGGTCGCAGGTCGTGGCCGTCGAGACGGGCCGGCGCCTCCGGGCCGCCGAGACGGCAAGGGCACCGGAGCCCGTCCGGAGGGGCCCGGTCCCGCCCGCCCCCGGCCGCCGCCGCGCACAGCCGCCGCCGCGCTCTTGACAGCCACGGGCCGCCTGCGTACGCTCTTAGCACTCTACGTGCGCGAGTGCTAAAGCCCGCGCGCGAGGCCAAACCAACAAGGGCTCGGACCGGATCAGCAGCTGGCCGGCGCAGGGCGGAGCGACGCGACGTGCGGCCCGCCTGCGCGGCGGCGCGACCGGCAGCAGGGATCAGGAGGATACCGCGTTGGCGACCGCCACTGCGTCCGCGACCAAGCTTCGCCCCCTCGGCGACCGCGTCGTCGTCAAGCCCACGCCCCGCGAGGAGATGACCAAGACGGGCATCGTGCTCCCGGACACGGCCAAGGAGAAGCCCCAGGAGGGCAGCGTCCTCGCCGTCGGCCCGGGCCGCATCCTCGACGACGGCAAGCGCGAGGCCATGGACGTCAAGGTGGGCGACAAGGTGCTGTACGCGAAGTACGCGGGCACCGAGTTCAAGGTCGACGGTGACGAACTGCTCATCGTCAGCCAGAAGGACATCCTCGCGATCGTCGAGGAGTAGGCCGGTCGCACCGGCCCGATGGATCGGCCGGACCCGACCGGGCCCGGCC
>JAJYDP010000212.1 GCA_021777365.1 Chloroflexota bacterium
CCGTTGTAGGCCTCGTAGCTGAGCATCGGGACGACGACGAGCAGCGGGGCGGGGGCGGCGGGCCGGACCACGAACGGGATGTACGACGCGCGGCCGTCGGGGAGGCTGCACTTGACGAGGTAGAAGCCGCTCCGCCAGGTCACGGGGATGGCGAGCACCCGGCTGACCGGCCAGCGATCCTCGACCCGGCCGGTGACAGGGTCTGCGGCTGCGTCGGCGTGCCAGCCGGTGGGGACGTCGCGGATCGTGAGCAGGTGCTGCGCGTCCCCGGCACCGACCCGGAAGACGTCCAGGCGGACGCGGGGCCCGACCGACCGGATGTGGAGGTCGACCGTTCCGCCGGGGAGCACGCTCGTCTGGCCGGCGTACCCGGCGACGGCGTTGAGTTCGGGGCGGTCGAGGCGCCAGTCGCCGGCACGTGCGCCGGGTAAGAGGGGCACGGGCGACTCGCCGTACTGATACTGGCGGACCAGCTCGGCGACGGTTGGGCGGGGGCCCGTGATCACCCGGCTGGCGATGATGGGCGACGGCGGAGGCACGGCCGGGGTGGCGATGGGGGTCGCGGACGGGCCGGGGCCGGCGAGCTCGCGGGGGGCTGGCGATGCGCCTGGCGTGATCGTGGTGGCGAGCAGCAGGAGGCCGAGGACGGCCAGAAAGGCGCTGTCGCGTCGAGTGCGCACGCGGCCATTCTCGCCGGGCCCGTACTCATGCCGCCATACTTTGTATGGCAATCCGACCGGGTCGCACCGGAGGAGTCCTGCCTCGCGGGCGCCTGCGCGTCCCCCGACCTGGCTATGGCACGTGGCCGCGGTTCACGAGGCCGCCGCCGCGGCGGGCGAGCCAGCCGTCTGCTGCGGGCGCGCGGCCAGGATCCGCCTCGTGCGGCAAGGGCCGGGGGCTGCGCTCGGCTCCGGGGCTGCGCTCGGCTCCGGGGCTGCGCTCGGCTCCGGGGCTGCCGCAGAGCCTGTCATGGCCGCAGAGCCCGCAATCAGTACGCCATACTTTGTATGGCAATCCGACCATGCCGCACCGGGGAGGACCTGCCGCGCGGTTGTCGGCCGCGCCGGGGGTGGTGCGTAGCCGGGGATCCCGCGCGCGGCCGCGGGTGACGCACGCGGCCGAGGGACCCGCACGCGGCCGAGGGACCCGCACGCGGCCGAGGGACCCGCACGCGGGCGCCCGGGCGCTATCGTGGCGCGGATGGAGACGGCGGTGGAGACTGCGGTGGAGTCGCTGGCTCGGGTCGCAGTGGCCGGGTCTGCCCTTTCGCTTGGGATCGTCGGTCTGGCGGAGCTGGTCTGGGAGCTGCAACGCTCGCGCCCGAAGCCCGTCCTGCGCGACACCGGGCCCCTGGCCACCGTCAATTTCGTGGGGATCGGCGGCTTCGTGCTGGTCGGGCTGGGATCGGCGCTGTCGATGGCCGGGGCGATCCCGCTCCCTGGACCGGTGGGTACGATGGTCCACTTGCTCGGGATCGTCGTGCTGGCGGCGGCCGGATCGCTGGCGGCCTGGGGGCTCCGGTCGATCGGACGTCAGCTCGCATCGCCGCCCGAAGTGCGGCCCGACACGGTGCTGGTGACGCGCGGGGCGTTCGGCCTGGTGCGCCACCCGCTCTACCTCTCGATCCTGCTGCTCTGGGCGGGCGGGGCGCTGGCGCTGGGGAGCTGGCTCATGGCGTTCGGCGGGACGGTGCTGGTTCCGGCGTTCGTCGCCCGCTGCCGGCTGGAGGAGCGGTTGCTGGTGGCGCACTTCGGCGGGGCGTATCTCGCGTACGCCGCACACGTCCCGATGCTTCTTCCTCGCCTGCGCGGGCGGACATTGCCGGCGCGCGAGCGGTGAGGCGACCGAGAATGCGTCAAGCGACGCCACCGCGTGTGGAGACGCCACCGCGTGTGGAGACGCCACCGCGTGTGGAGACGCCACCGCGTGTGGAGACGCCACCGCGTGTGGAGACGCCACCGCGTTGACGCCGGGACGGTCGATGCGGTAGCGTCAGCGCCGGCCGGTGGACAGTGCCGCCGGCACGAAAGGAGGCGAACGCCGCATGGCAGCCACGGTAGCAGCCGCTCACGCGTCGCGTCTCCGGGGGTTCGCCGGCTGACGTCAGGCACACGACCGCGTGCCTGAGAGCCGTCCCCCACGGGACGGCGTTTTTCGTGCCCTGCGCGGCGCGTGCCGCCGGGCGCAGCCGATTCCGTGACCCATCCCGAGGCGCGACGCGACCAGCCGCTGGTCGGTCATCGCTCGGGAGACACTCCGTTGAAACCGCCCCAGTCGTTCCGTTGCGCCCATTGCCGGCTCGATGTGCCGGCGGTCGCGCCCGGGACGGCGCATCGCAATCATTGTCCGAACTGCCTGTGGAGCCGCCACGTCGACGACGAGCCGGGCGACCGGGCGTCCGACTGCCACGCCTCGATGGAGCCGATCGCCATCACCGTCCGCGGCGACGGCGAATGGATCCTCATCCATCGGTGCACGGGGTGCGGCGTCCTCCACGCGAACCGCACGGCCGGCGACGACAACCCGCTCCTGCTGGTCAGGCTCGCGGTCAAGCCGCTCGCGCAGCCGCCGTTCCCGCTCGATCGCCTCGGCCTCATCTGAGGTCGAGGCGATCGGCAGACGACCACATGCGGGCGAGGGAGCCCGGCCCGGCGGTTACCCTTCCGCCGCCCTCGGGTACGTGCCCAGGATCCGGACCATCGCGGCATCCGCGCCGAGCTCGGCCGCGGCACGTCCGGCTTGGGCCTCGTCGGCGTCCAGGTCGACCCAGAAGACATACTCCCAGGCGCGGTCGTGGCTGGGCCGTGATTCGAGCTTGCTCATGTTGAGGCCCGCGCGCGCGAAGACCCCCAGGCAGCGGTGCAGCGACCCGGGCTCGTTGCGGACCGCCAGGACCATGGTGGTGCGCATCGGAGCCGGCGCACCGCTGGATACGGGCGCGAAGAAGGGCCCGTCGCCATGGCGCGCGACCACGAGGAACCGCGTCCGGTTGTCGGGCACCTGCTGGATCCCGTCGGCCAGGACCTCCAGCCCGAACCCCGCGGCGGCCCTGGGGGAGACGACCGCCGCGGCCGCGCGCTCGCCGCGGTCGACGATCATCTTCGCCGCCCCGGCGGTGTTGTACGTCGTGAGCAGCGTCCAGGGTCGGGTGCGAAGGAAGGCCTCGGCCTGGCCCAGTGCCTGGATGTGCGAGTAGACACGCTCGATCTCTGCGATCGACTGGCCCGGCAGCGCGGCGAGGCAGAGCCGCACAGGCACGACCACCTCGCCCGTCACCACCAGGTCGTGCTCGAGCAGGAGGTCGTAGTTCTCGCGCACGGTGCCGTTCACCAGGTTCTCGATGGGCACGACCCCGGCCACGACGGGCGCGGCTCCCGGAGGATCGCCGGGTACGCAGCCGGCGGTGACGGCCTCGAAGACCTGCCGGAACCCGGGGACGGGCACGGGCGTCGGCCGCTCGAAGGCGACGAGGACGGCGTCCTCCGCGAACGCCCCCGGCTCGCCCGAGTAGGCGACGCGCGGGCCGGCATCACCCACGGCCGCTGCTCAGCCCGGCGCGAGGTGCGGCTGTGCGGCGCGGGTGGGCCGTGCCGCCCGGGCGCAGCGGAAAGGGCGCCCCACCCCCGGGCAGGACCCCTCCCTCTCCCCTCACCGTTCGAACCACCGCGACGGCTCCTGGTCGATGTCCTCGATCTCGACCGCGGGCGCCGCGGCCCGGCCCACCCGGCGCCCAACGTCGCGCGCCGCGTCGGTCGCCCCTGCCCAGTGCTCCTCGGCGAGCAGCGCGTTGATCGCCTCCAGGTACGCCTCCACCGAGCAGGCGATCGTGTTCGGGCCCTGGCACGATCCCCGGTAGCGCCCCTCGCCGCGTGGACCCTCCACGCCCGCTGGCGGCGCCACCTCCACCTCGACCCGCCCCTCGGCATCCGGACCCTCGCCGAGCGACGTGACCCGATACGCCAGCAGCCGCGGGTGGCCGGAGAGCACGCCGGCCAGCGCGCGGTCCACCGCCTCGTACAGCGCATCGACGGCGCCGTTCCCCTCGGCCGAGGCCTCCCAGACGCGCTCGCCCGCCTGCACGACGACGACCGCGCGGCTCTGCACGTTCGACCCGGTCGAGCAGGTCCAGCGGGCCAGGCGGATCGCGCCCCCCGCGGTGGCGTCGATCATCTCGTGCCTCCTTCGATCGCCGGCGCCGGCACCGCTGTCGCGGCCCCGGACGCCACGCTGGCCGGGCCCGTGGCCGGCACCGTGGTGGTGAAGTGGCGTTCGTCGCGGCGACGCAGCTCGGCGCCACCCTTCCAGAGCGCGTACTCCAGCGAGTCCCCCAGTGCCTGGAACGACGCCGCGATGATGTTCGTGTCCGAACCCACGGTGGACCACGCGTCGGACTCGCTGCTCGATTCGATGAGGACCCGCGTGCGGGCGGCCGTCGCCGAATCGCCGTCGAGGATCCGCACCTTGTAGTCCACGAGATGGACCCCGTCGAGCTGCGGGTAGAACGCCCGGAGCGCCTTGCGGAGCGCGGCGTCGAGCGCGTTGACGGGGCCGTTCCCGTCGGCGGCCGTGTGGAGCACCTCGCCCTCCACCTCGACCTTGACGGTGGCCTCCGCGCGCAGCTCCCGGCCCTCCCGGTGCTCCACCAGCACCGTGTAGTCGACCAGCCGGAAGGGTGGCCGGTAGTCCCGCTGCAGGCGGCGGATCAGCAGCTCGAAGGAGGCCTCGGCCCCCTCGAAGCTCGCGCCCTCGGCCTCCAGCCGCTTGATGATCCGGCTCAGCTCGCGCGGGTCCACGACCCCCTCGAGCCGGTGGCCGAGCTCCTCGGCGCGCCACTGCGTGTTGACGCGCCCGCCGAGCTCGCTGACCACCAGCCGCGTCTTGTTGCCGACCACGGCCGGGTCCACGTGCTGGTACGCGTCGCGAACCCGGGCCGTGGCCGCGCCGTGCACGCCGCCCTTGTGGGCGAACGCGCTCACGCCCACGTACGCCTGGTGGCCGTCGGGCGTGATGTTGGCCACCTCGGCGACGTAGTGCGACAGCTCGGCCAGGCCGCGCAGGTCGGAGCCGGACGGGGCGGTCTCGAGGCCGAGCTTGAGCACGAGGTCGGCCCAGACGGTCACGATGTTGGCGTTGCCGCAGCGCTCGCCGTACCCGTTGATGGTGCCCTGCACCTGGCGCGCGCCCGCCTGGACGGCGGCCAGCGAGTTCGCCACCGCGAGGCCCGCGTCGTCGTGGACGTGGATCCCCCAGGTGACCGGCAGCGCGAGCGTCGCGATGACGTCACGCACGATGGCCCCGACCTCGTCTGTGAGGCAGCCGCCGTTGGTGTCGCACAGGACCAGGCTCGTCGAGCCCGCAGCGTACGCGGCGCGCAGCGTGGCGAGCGCGTAGTCGCGGTCGGCCTTGTAGCCGTCGAAGAAGTGCTCCGCGTCGTAGACCACCTCGCGACCGGCGGCGGCGCAGTACGCCACCGAGTCGCCGATCATGGCGAGGTTCTCATCCGGCGTGGCGCCCAGCACCTGCGTGACGTGGAGCAGCCAGCTCTTGCCGAAGATCGTCACGACCGGCGTGGCAGCCTCCACCAGCGCGCGCAGGTTGGGGTCGTCCTCGGGCCGGTTCGATCGGTGGCGGGTCGACCCGAACGCCGCCAGCTTCGCATTCCGCCAGGTCACGCCCCGCGCGAGCGCGAAGAACTCCTCGTCCTTCGGGTTCGAGCCCGGCCAGCCGCCCTCGACGTAGGGGAAGCCGGCCTCGTCCAGCCGCCGGGCGATCTTGAGCTTGTCGGCCAGCGAGAGGACGAGCCCCTCGCGCTGGGTGCCGTCGCGCAGGGTGGTGTCGTAGAGGAGGACGGGCTCGTTCATCGGGCCGGTTCCAGCACAGCTCCCGCCGACACCCTCGCCACCACCTCGTCGGCGAACGCCCGCGTCCCGAGCACGCGGACCTCCCGGTCGTCCGCGCCGACGCGCGCCAGGTCGGTGGTCCGGACGCCGTCGCGGAGCGCCGAGTGCACGGCCGACTCGATCGCGCCGGCCGCGTCCGCCCGGCCCAGCGACCAGCGCAGCAGCATCGCGCCCGACAGGATCGCCGCGATCGGGTTGGCCCTGTCCTGCCCCGCGATGTCCGGCGCGGATCCGTGGATGGGCTCGTACAGGCCGTGGAGCCCGTGCGCCGTGCGCCGCGACCCGACCGAGGCCGACGGCAGCATGCCCAGCGACCCGGTCAGCATCGCCGCCTCGTCGGACAGGATGTCCCCGAACAGGTTCTCGGTCACGATCACGTCGAACGCCCCGGGATCGCGGATCAGCATCATTGCCGCCGCGTCGACCAGGCGGTGCTCGAAGGTCACCTCCGGGAACTCCGGCGCCACCTCCTCGACGACCTTCCTCCAGAGCCGGCTCGACGCGAGCACGTTGGCCTTGTCGACGCTGGTCAGCCGCCGCCGGCGCCCCCGCGCGAGCTCGAACGCCAGGCGCACCACGCGCCGGATCTCGTGCTCGGTGTACCAGAGCGTGTCGACGGCGACCCGCCCCTCGGGCGTGCGCCGCTCCTCCGACGGGCGGCCGAAGTACAGGCCGCCGGTCAGCTCGCGGACGATCAGCACGTCGACGCCCTCGACCACCTCCGGGCGCAGCGTCGAGGCGTCGACCAGGGACGGCTCGGCCGCGACCGGCCGGAGGTTCGCGAACAGCTCCAGGCCGCCGCGCAGCGTGAAGAGCGCCTGCTCGGGGCGGACGGCCGCGTTGGGGTCGTCCCAGCGCGGGCCACCCACGGCGCCGAGATAGACCGCGTCCGACGCCCGGCACGCGTCCAGGTCGCCGTCGCGGATGGGCACGCCGTACGCGTCGATCGCCGCGCCGCCGACCACGAGCTCCCGCCACTCCAGCGCGAACCCGAACCGCGATGCGACGGCGTCCAGGACCCGCCGCCCGGCCGCCACCACCTCCGGGCCGATGCCGTCCCCGGGGATCGCGGCGATCCGGTACGCGACGCCGCTCACGGCAGCCGCCCGGCGGTCGCACCCCGGGCCTCGGCCGCGCCCGCCTCACCGCCCGCCGCGGCCGCCATCGCCGCGGCACGCAGCTTGTTGGCCGCGGTCACGTACGCCTCCAGCGAGGACTCGATGATGTTGGTCGAGAGACCGTGGCCCGTCACGATCAGCGGTGGCTGGCCCGTGTCGGTCGACCGATGGCACCGCACCAGCGCGCTGCCCTGCGCGTCCTCGCCCGCGGTGACCGCGCGGATCTCGTACTCGTCGAGCACCAGGCGCCAGCCCACGATCGGTTCGAGCGCCTCATCGACGGCACGGTACAGCGCGTCCACCGGCCCATTCCCGGTCGCCTCGGCCTGGCGCGTCTCGTCGCCCACGGCGAGCTTTACGCTCCCGGTGGAGCGGCCGCCGTGCGAGCTCGTGACGCTCCAGCCGTCGAGCGCGATCCCGTCGCCCACCTCCGACGCGTGCTGGCCCACGATCGCCAGCAGGTCGGCGTCCGTGACCTCCTTCTTGGCGTCGGCCAGGGCGATCGCCTCGCGGTACACCGCGTCGAGCGCGTCACCCTCCAGCTCGAAGCCGAGCTCGCGCAGCTTGCCCTGGAGCCCGCGCCGGCCGGAGAGCTTGCCGATCGAGAGCGTACTGCCGGCGAGCCCCACCGACTGCGGGGTCATGATCTCGTACGTCAGCGGGTTCTTGATCACGCCGTCCTGGTGGATCCCCGACTCGTGGGCGAACGCATTGCCGCCGACGATCGCCTTGTTGGGCTGGACGACGAACCCGGTCAGGTAGCTGACCAGCCGGCTGGCATTCATGATCTGGTCGGTCTGCACCCGGCTGGCCAGCCCCGGGAAC
>JAJYDP010000213.1 GCA_021777365.1 Chloroflexota bacterium
GCGCGGCCACCGAATACCCGTTCTGGTCGTTCTGGGGCAGCGTGGCCGCACTGGGGGCATTGGAGACGGTCGACCAGGCCCGGCCGTAGTAGGGCAGGCCCAGCAGCAGGTGGCCCGGCGTGGTGAGTGCCAGGTACTGGCCCACGGCCCGTGTCAGGTCGGTGTAGTAGGTCTGCGACAGCAGCGGGTCGATCGAGCCGGCGTTGGCGGCGCCGGCGCCCCGGTAGTCGTAGCCCATGATGAAGAGCGCGTCGGCCGCCCCCGGGGCAGTCAGGCCCGCCACGTCGTAATTGCCGATGTCGGACGTCACGTCCACCACCAGCTCGAGCCCCGGCCGGGCGGCGTCCAGCGCGACCCGGAGCGACCGCACGAACGCGACGAAGTTCGCCGACTGGCCAGCCGGCACCGGCTCGAAGTCCAGGTTCACGCCGTCCACCCCGCGCGACACGACCTGGGCCACGATCTGGCCGACCAGCGTCGCCTGGGCCGCCGGGCTGGACAGCAGCGCCGTGCTGTTGGCCGTCCCGCTGGTGTCCCAGGCGAACCGTTCGACGGTGAGGGCGACCCGCGTTCCCTGCGCGTGTGCCGCGTCGACGATCGAGGTGAGGTCGCCGCTCTGCCAGCCGGTCCAGCCGGCCTCGGGCGTGCCGTCGGACCCGACCTGCTGGAGGGTCCCGTTCGCGGAGGCCGTCAGGCCGAAGTAGGCGATGGTCGAGAGCACCGAGTAGTCCAGCGTCATGGTGGGATCGCCGAGTTCCCAGTAGGGCAGGAACCCGTAGATCTCGCGGCCCGGGCCGGTGGTGGCCGCCGGCGTGGGCGTGGTCCCCGGCACGGGGGACGGCCCGGGCGTGGCCGCGGCCGTGGGCGTGGCCGTGGCGACGGCCTGGGCCAGCCGCCGGGACGCCTCGGACCCGGCGGCCGGGAACGCGCCGCTGACCGAGCCGGCCGGGCTGCCGTCGACGGAGAACGCCTCGGAGGGCCGCTGGCGCAGCGCGACGGTCACGGGTCGCGGTGCCTCCAGCGACAGGCGGTCGTGGGCATGCGCCTGGGCCTCGAGGTACGCCTCGCTCGGGATCCCCTGGGAGACCGCGCCGGAGGCAGCGACCGCGAGCGTCGGGGCGGCGACGGTGGAGGCCACACCTCCCGGGGCCACCATGGCTGCCGCGAGCAGGATGGAGGCGAGAGGGGTGGCGCGTCGCATCGGTTGGCCTCGCTCATCGGCGTTCCGTCGGGCACCTGGCCGGCGGCCGTGTGACCGGGCCGCGTGGCCCTCCGCGCGGCCTGCCAGAGCATAGCCGCGCGCGCCCGGCGCCGCCATGCCGGCGCGAACCGGGACAGCGCGGGTCGGCGCCCGTCAGCGCGGCTGAGGCAGCTCGATGCGAATGCGGGCGTCGACGACCACGGCCCCCTCTTCCAGCACGATGAGCGGGTTGCAGTCCATCTCCACCATCTCGGGGTGCGCCTCGACCATGGCACTCACCCGCAGCAGGATCCGCTCCAGTGCCGCCACGTCCGCGCGCGGCGCCCCCCGGTAACCGTCCAGCAGGGGGAACGTCGCGAGCGAGCGGACCATCTCGCCGGCGTCCCGGTCGGTGAGCGGCGTGATCCGCACCGCCACGTCGCGGAGCAGCTCGGCCGCGATACCCCCGGCGGCGCAGGCGACCACCGGCCCGAAGAGTCGATCGTGCACGACGCCGACCAGCATCTCCACGCCCGGGGGAACCATCCGCTGCACGAAGAACCGCTCGACGTGGTGCCCGGCGTCCTCGAGCGAGGCCGCCATCTCCCGCGCGGCGCGCTCGACGGCCGCGGCGCCCTCCAGCGAGAGCACGACCGCGCGCGCCTCGGTCTTGTGCACCACGCCCGGCGCCACGGCCTTGAGCGCGACCGGCCCCCCGATCGCCTCGGCCGCCGCGCCCGCCGCCTCCGGTGAGTCGACCAGCCGCCAGGTGGCGATCGGGATCCCGTAGCACTCCAGCAGGCAGGCGACCTCGTCAGGGCCCAGCCAGCGCGAGCGCCCGTCGGCCGGCTGGCCGGCGAGCGAGGAGCCGGCCAGGGTGGCTCCCGGGAGCGCCGCCTGCTGGCCGATCCGCGCCAGCGCGGCCGCCACGACCGCCGCCGCCTCGTCCTCGCGCAGGTCGTCGAACTGCGGCACGCCTCCGAGCGGCGCCGAGCGCCACTCCGCGTACCGTACGGCCTGCGCGAGCGCTCGCGCGGCCTCCTCGGGGAAGCTGTAGGCGGGCACCCGCACGGTCGAGTCGCGGAGCGCGGCAGGGCCACCCTCGCCCGACATGAAGACGGTCAGCACCGGGATGCGGCGTGGCAGCTCGAGCACCGCGTCGCGGATCGCCACCGCGACGTCCTCGGTCCTCGTGTCGAGGGGCAGCACGAACAGCACGATCAGCGCGTCGACCTCCTCGCACGCGGCCAGCGTCGCGATCGCCCGGCGGAACGCTTCCGGCGACGCGGCGATCATGTCCACCGGGTTGTCGAGCGCGGCCTCCGGGGCCAGGAACTCGGCCAGCCTCTCGCGCACGTCCGCGGGCAGGCGCGGCACCACCAGCCCGTCGGCCTCGCACGCATCGGTGGCCAGGATGCCGGGGCCGCCCCCGTTGGTCAGGATCGCCACCCGCCGGCCGGCCGGAAGTGGCTGGTTAGCCAGCAGCGATGCCACGTCGAAGAACTCGCCCAGCGTGTCGGTGCGGACCACGCCGGCCTGGTGGAACAGCGCGTCCACCGTGACGTCCGACGCGCCCAACAGGGCCCCCGTGTGGGACGAGGTGGCCCTCGCGCCGGCGGACTGCCGGCCGCTCTTGACCACGATGATTGGCTTGTGCCGGCCGACCCGGCGGGCGATCCGGGCGAACTTGCGCGGGTTGCCAAGCGATTCGAGGTAGAGCGCCAGCACGTCGGTGGAGGGGTCGTCCTCCCAGTACTGGAGGAAGTCGTTGCCGGACAGGTCGGCCTTGTTGCCGATCGAGATGAAGCTCGACAGGCCCATCCCCAGGCGGTTGGCGTGCTCGATGATCGCCAGCCCCAGGGCGCCGCTCTGCGACAGGAAGCCGATGTTCCCGCCCGTGGGCGCGGTGGGCGAGAAGGTCGCGTTGAGGCGCACCGAGGGCTCCATGTTGACGACGCCCATGCAGTTGGGTCCCACCAGCCGCATGCCGGCCTGGCGGCACACCGCCAGCAGCTCCCGCTGCCGCTGCGCGCCCTCCTCGCCGGTCTCCGCGAAGCCACCCGTGATCATCACGAGCGACCTCACCCCCTTCACCGCGCAGTCCCGGGCTACCTGCACCGCGGTCTGCGCCGGGACGGCGATCACCGCGAGGTCGACCGGGCCCGGGATGTCCAGGATC
Source organism: Chloroflexota bacterium (assembly GCA_021777365.1). The sequence goes on from JAJYDP010000213.1 coordinate 3,360, forward strand.
GACCGGTAGGCCGCGACCGACTGGACGACGTCGGCGTTCGGGTTGACCGGGTAGACCGGTCCCGCGAAGTCGCCGTCGAGCAGGTTGTGGAACAGTTCGCCGCCGACCGTCCAGCGCCGCCTGGAGGCGCCCACGACCGCGATCGCGGAGGGATGCAGCAGGGCCCGCACCGCGGCGGCTGCGGCGATCTGCTCGCGGTGCTCGAAGCGCTCCCGCGCCGGGCCGGTCAGCTCGGTGGGGAACTCTATCAGGATGGCGCCCGGCTCCACGCGGAGCCTGGTGGGGAACCCGCTCTCGCGGAAGACCTCCAGCATCCGCGCGTTCTCGGGCAGGACCTCCGCGCAGAAGGTCGTGATCCCGTCGTCGTGCGCGCGCTCCGCCAGCTCCTCCAGCAGCAGCGTGGCGATACCCCGGCCCCGGTAGTCGTCCGCGACGACGAAGGCGACCTCGGCGGTGTCCGCCCCCACGCGGTCGTAGCTCGCGTTGGCGATGATGCGCCCGTCGATCCCGGCCTGGGCAACCAGCGAGCAGTCCTCGGGGTCGTCCGGCGCGGCCCAGCGGTGCGCCATGCCCTGGAAGTCGGTGATCACGCCGCCGAACCGCATGCGCCGCGAATCGAAGGCGAGGCCCTGCAGGAACGCGACCAGGGCGGGCTCGTCCTCCGCGCGGGCGTCGCGAAGGTGGATCGACGACCCGTCCCGCAGGGCGGCGTCGCGTTCTCGATGCCGGGTTGTGTCGGCGTCCATCGCTGTCGCAGCATACGGCACGGGTTCCGGTCCGGCGCCAGGAGCGTCGTGCGAGCGGATGTGCCGGGGCGGACCCGGCGGACGGACTCGCTATAGTGGCGCGATGAAACTCGGGCTCGGCCGCGATCCCGGCACCATCGGCGAAGCGGTGCCCGGCGCCACCGTGGCCCGCCGTCCCCGCGGCGACATCCGCGCGCCCTGACACGGCAGGGCGGGTCACCTTGGAGCACGAACCCACCGCGCCGGGCCAGCCGCTGGTGGTCTACGGCCCTTCGTCGCTGCTCTATGACTTCGGCGTCGACCATCCGCTGACGCCTCGCCGGTTCGGCCCGGGGATCGCCCTGCTCCGGGCGCTGGGGGCGGAGCGTTTCCTCCCGCCGCCAGAGGCCACCGATGCGCAGCTGCACCGTGTCCACGATCCGTTGTACGTCTCGACCGTGCACATGCTCTCGGAATACCCGGATGCCGGGTCCATGCTCGGCTTCTCCTCCTGGGGGGACGACCCACCCTTCTACGGCATGCACGAGGCGGCCGCCGCCGTCGCGGGAGGCTCGCTCGCGGCGATGGAGCACATCCTGTCGGGCGAGGTGCTGCACGCCTTCCACCCCGGCGGTGGGCTGCACCACGCGATGCCCGGTCGCGCCAGCGGGTTCTGTGTCTACAACGACACGGCCCTGGCGGTCGCCCGTGCCCGTGATGCCGGGCACCGCGTGCTGTACGTCGACCTCGACGCCCACCACGGCGACGGCGTGGAGACCGTCTTCTGGAACGATCCGCGCGTCCTGACGGTCTCGTTCCACGAGTCCGGGCGGGTGCTGTTCCCCTGGACCGGCTTCGTGGACGATTCCGGTGGGCCCGACGCGCGCGGGACGGCGGTGAACGTGCCGCTTGACCCGGGCACCTCGGATGCGTCGTGGCTCGCGGTGGTGGAGCGAGTCGTGCCACTCCTCGCCGCCGCTTTTCGCCCCACCATGCTCGTCTCCCAGCACGGCAGCGACACCCATGCGCTGGATCCGCTCACGCACCTCAACCTGACCACGTACGCCATGGCGCGCGCCGCACGGCTGCTCGATGAGCTCGCCCACCAGTACACGGAGGGTCGCTGGCTCGCCACCGGCGGCGGCGGGTACGACGTCTACCGGGTCGTTCCACGGGTGTGGGGGTTCGTCTGGCTCGCCCAGGCGCACCGGGATGCCCCGCTGGAGACGCCGCGGGCGTGGCGCGAGCAGTGGGTCGGGGATGCCGCCCGGTACAACCAGGGTCCCCCGCCGCCTGCGATGGTGGATGCGCCCGGGCTCGTGCGTGCCGATGTGCGCGAGCTGATCGATCGCAATGCGCGCACGGCGGAGGCGGCACTGCAGGGTTCCCTGCGCGCCCTGGACGAGACCAGCGCCGCCTGATCCGGGGTCGCGCCAGTGACGGCGACTACGGACGGATATCGAACGGCACACGGATCGTATCGTGCGCATATCCATGGCTGCGCACTTCTTGACAGGCCATTTCGCGGGTCTACCCTTCGCACATCGCGCCTGCCGGGTGCCAGGTTTCCCGCGCAGTTTCCGGTCTCGGCATCGGCACCGGCGACAGTCCGTCACAGCGGAGGTCCCGAATGAGCGTGAACGCCCAGCCCGAGATCGAGGCACTGTTCTCCGAGCAACGGGAGTTCGCTCCGCCGCCAGAGATCGCCAGGGACGCCAACGCCAGGGCCGATCTCTACGAACGCGCCGAGCAGGACTTCGAGGGGTTCTGGGAGGAGCAGGCCGCAGGCCGGCTGGACTGGTTCCGCAAGTGGGACAAGGTCCTCGAGTGGGACCTGCCCTACGCGAAGTGGTTCCTGGGTGGCCAGCTCAACGTCGCCTACAACTGCGTCGATCGTCACGTTGAGCACGGCCTCGGATCGAAGGTCGCCTACTACTGGGAAGGCGAGCCGGGCGACTCCCGGACCCTCACCTACGCCGACCTCCAGTCCGAGGTCAACAAGTGCGCCAACGCGCTCACCGCGCTCGGCGTCAGGACCGGCGACCGGGTCGGGATCTACATGCCGATGATCCCGGAGCTGCCGATCGCCATGCTGGCCTGCGCCAAGATCGGCGCGCCCCACGTGGTGGTGTTCGGCGGCTTCAGCTCGGACGCCCTGCAGGGCCGCATGATCGACTCCGAGGCGGTGGCCCTCATCACCGCCGACGGCGGGTGGCGCAACGGCAAGGTCCTCGACCTGAAGGGACCGGCCGACGTCGCGGTCGAGAACTCGCCCACCATCAAGAACGTCCTGGTGGTCAAGCGGACCGGGCACGACGTGTCGATGACCGGCGGGCGCGACCACTGGTGGCACGAGCTGGTCGAGGCGCAGTCCGACCAGTGCGACCCGGTGCCGGTCGACTCCGAGCACCTGCTCTACCTGCTGCACACCTCCGGCACCACCGCCAAGCCGAAGGGCATCATGCACACCACGGGTGGCTACCTCACAGGGATCTCCGCCACCCACAGCATGATCTTCGACATCAAGCCCGACACCGTGTACTGGTGCGCCGCGGACGTCGGCTGGGTGACCGGTCACTCGTACATCGTCTACGGGCCGCTGGCCAACGCCACGACGTCCGTGATGTACGAGGGAGCGCCGCAGTACCCCACGCCGGATCGCTGGTGGTCGATCATCGAGAAGTACAAGGTCAACGTCCTCTACTGCGCCCCGACCGCCATCCGCGCCTTCATGAAGCAGGGTGAGGACTGGCCCGCCAGGCACGACATGTCCTCCCTGCGAGTGCTGGGCACCGTGGGCGAGCCCATCAACCCCGAGGCGTGGCTCTGGTACCACCGGAATATCGGCGGCTCGCGCTGCCCCGTGGTCGACACGTGGTGGCAGACCGAGACCGGAATGATCCTCATCACGCCGCTGCCGGGCGTCACGACGCTGCGCCCGGGCTCCGCGACCCGCCCGTTCCCGGGTGTCGCCGCCAAGGTGGTCGACGCCGAGGGGAAGGAGGTGGCGAACGGCGCCGGGGGGGGCTACCTGGTCCTGACCCGGCCCTGGCCGGCGATGCTGCGCGGCATCTACAAGGACCCCGAGCGCTACCAGAGCACGTACTGGAGCCGCTTCCCCGGGATGTACTTCGCGGGGGACGGCTGCAAGGTCGACTCGGACGGCTACTTCTGGCTCCTCGGCCGCGTCGACGACGTCATGAAGGTGTCCGGGCACCGCATCAGCACCATCGAGGTCGAGTCGTCGCTGGTCGATCACCACTCGGTGGCCGAGGCCGCCGTCGTCGGGCGCAGCGACCCCATCACCGGCGAGGCGATCTTCGCCTTCGTGATCCTCAAGGCCAGCGCGGAGCCCAGCGACGCGCTTGCCGCCGAGCTCCGCGAGCACGTGGCCACCAAGATCGGCGCGATCGCGCGCCCCAAGATGGTGATGTTCACACCGGAGCTGCCCAAGACCCGCTCGGGGAAGATCATGCGCCGGCTTCTGCGCGACATTGCCGAGCACAGGCCGTTGGGCGACGTAACCACGCTGGCCGATTCGGGGATCGTCGACACGATCCGCGACAAGGCCCAGTCGAGCGAGGCGGAACAGCTCATCTGACGCGTCGTCAGGAGAGCGGTCACCGATTGGTGGACTGACGGCGGCTGTCCGCGCCGCCCGACCCGAAAGGAGTCCCTGCGTGGCTCAAGCCCAAGGCATGCCGGCAGCGAAGATGGCGAACCCAGCGCCACTTGGGCTGGCGGGCTTCGCCC
>JAJYDP010000214.1 GCA_021777365.1 Chloroflexota bacterium
CGCTGGCCTCGACCCGGCGCCCGTCTCCGCGGCGGGACGGCGCGTGGTCGTCATCGGTGGCGGCGACACCGGCACCGACTGCGTGGCCACCGCGATCCGCCAGGGCGCGCGCGGCGTCACGCAGCTGGAGATCCTGGAGCGGCCGCCGGACAGCCGCGCACCGGACAATCCCTGGCCGCAGTGGCCGAAGGTGTACCGCCTGGACTACGGGCAGGAGGAGGCGGCCGCGCTCTGGGGCGCCGACCCCCGCACGTACCGGGTGCAGACGCGGCGGTTCGTCGACGACGGGAACGGCCGCGTCGCGGGGGTCGAGACGGTCGAGGTGGCGTGGACGCGCGGTCCCGACGGACGCGCCACTCCCCGGGAGTGTCCCGGCACGGAGCGCATCATCCCCGCCGACCTCGTGCTCCTCGCGCTGGGGTTCACCGGGCCCGAGCGATCGCTCCCCGAACGATTCGGGTGCGCGCTCGACGCGCGGGGGACGATCGTGACCGACGAGTCGAAGATGACCTCGGTGCCCGGCGTCTTCGCGGCCGGCGACTGCTCGCGCGGCCAGTCGCTGGTTGTCTGGGCCATCCGCGAGGGGCGCGAGGCCGCCCGGGGCGTCGACCGCTACCTGATGCACGGCGAGACGGTCCTGCCGCGCTGAGCAGGCCGACGGCCCCGGTGGCGACCCGGCGGGCAGGGTGCCGGGCCGGGCTGGGCGGAGGCCGGAGACTCAGGTCGTGGCGGACGGCCGAAGCGTGCGAGGCCGGACCCAGCGGACGGCCACGGCGCTGACCGCGATCGAGATCGCCACGCTGGCCACCACCGGGACGTAGATCGCCGCGTCGATCACCGACCCGGCGGCCAGTGCCGAGGCGAGGACGAAGCTGAACTCCCCCATCTGGCCGAGTCCGACGGCCAGCTGCAGCGGGCGGGCCGGGATCCGCGCCAGTCGGGCCAGCCCGTACGCGATCGCGCTCTTCGCGACGATCACGAGGACCAGGAAGACGGGCACCCAGCGCAGCCCCTGCGCCAGCTGGCCGGGGTCGACGAGCATCCCGATGGCCACGAAGAAGAGGACGGCGAACAGGTCCCGGAAGGGGAACAGGTGGCGCCGGAACTCCGCCGAGACCGGGCTCTCGGTGATCGCGACGCCGCCCACGAAGGCCGCGAGCGCAAGTGGCAGCCCGAACGCGATGGCGCCCACGCCGCTCACCGCCAGCGCGGTCGCCACCGACACGATCAGGAAGAGGTCGTGCTCGTCGTGCAGCCGCGCCAGCAGCCTGGGAAGTGCCCACGCCGTCGCGGCAGCGATCAGGCCGAAGGCCACGAGCCCGCCGAGCATGACCGCCGGCGGCCGTCCCGCGGTGCCGGCCGCGGCCAGCAGCAGCGCCGCGAGCGCGACGCCCGTCACGTCCTGCAGGACGCTCCACGCCAGGAGGACCTGGTTGGTGCCCGCGTCGGTGGTGCGGCGACGGCTGCGCGTCATGTTCACGATCACCACGGACGACGACATGCCCACCCCCAGCCCGAGCGTCGCCGCGGGGACCGGCGGCACGCCCAGGAGATGGATCGCCGCCCCCGCCAGCGCCGTGGAGAGCAGCACCTGCGCCGGCACCACCCAGAGCAGCGCCCGCCTCCCCGCGCGGAGGGCCGGAAGGTTCACCTCCACGCCCACCTCGAAGAGGAGCAGCACCACCCCGATGTCGGCCAGCAGCTGGATCTGGTGCCGGTCCGCCACGTACCCCGGGGTGAACGGCGACACCACGACGCCGAGCAGCAGGTAGCCCACCACCGCGGGCAGCCCCGCGCGGCGCGCGAGCCAGCCGAACCCGGCAGCCGCCAGCAGCACCAGCCCCAGGTCCAGGATCGACGCGGCCGTGTCCACGTCACCAATGGTCGCCCACGGCCCGGCCCACCGTCACCCCCGGATGGCCCGCCTCGACACGGTCATCGGCCGCACGATGCGGGCCGGTCGCATCCCGGCGGATCCGCGGCGCCCGGAGCGAGGCCCGGAGCGGTTGCCCGGAGCGGTTGCCCGGAGCGGTTGCCCGGAGCGGTTGCCCGCAGCGGTTGCCCGGAGCGAGGCCCGGAGCGGCCCCTACGCGACCGGAACCGGGCCCTCCGTCGCAGGCTCGAGGTCCGCGTAGGCGAAGCGCCCGTCCACCATCGTGGCCAGGACCCGGCCGCGCACGCGCCTGCCCAGCAGCGGCGAATTCCGTCCCTTCGAGCGGAGCGACTCCGCGGTGACCTCCCAGGCGTCGGCCGTGTCGACCACCACCAGGCTGGCGGGCGCCCCCTCCACGAGGCCCCGGACGATCGGCTCGGGGGAGCGACGCCCGGCCCCGCCGAAGGCGGCCGCGCCGAGCACCCGTGCCGGACCCGTGGTCAGCGCGCGGATCGCGTCGACCAGGGGCAGCAGCCCCGCCTCGACGCCGGCCAGCACGAGCGAGCAGGCCGTCTCGATCCCGCTGATCCCGTTCACCGCGTCGCCGTACTCGACCAGCTTGTCCACCTGCGTGTGCGGCGCGTGGTCGGTCGCGATCGCGTCGACCGTGCCGTCCGCCAGTCCGCGCCAGAGCGCGAGTGCGTCGGCGGGCGTCCGCAGCGGCGGGTTGACGCGCGTCGACTGGTCGTAGGGAGCGTCGAACGGTGCCCCCGGCACGTGGGTGCCGGTCCAGGGCGAGTCGGCGGCCTCCCAGGCGAAGCGCCGGTCGCCGGCCACCCAGCCGTCGTGCAGCGCCAGGTGGTGCGGGGTCACGTCGCAGGTGACCGGCAGCCCGGCGGCCTTCGCGCGCCGGACCAGCTCGACCGAGCCGGCGGTGGAGAGATGCGTCAGGTGCAGGTGCGGCGCCGCCCCCGCCGGGTTGGCCGCCGCCACGTCGGCCAGGATCGCGAGGTCGCGCGCGACGGCGCTCTCCTCGCCGGCAGCCGGCCAGCCCTTCAGCCCCAGGATCGTGGCCACGAGCCCCTCGTTGGCCTCGGCACCCTTCGTGAGCCCCGGCTCCTCGGCGTGCTCGATGAGCATCCGCCCCAGGGCACCCGCGTAGGCGAGGGCGTTGCGGAAGAGCGAGGCATCGGCCACCGGCGACCCGTCGTCGCTGAAGCCGGCCGCGCCGGCGTCCGCCATCTCGCCCATGGCCGCGAGCGTCTCGCCCTTGCGTCCGGCCGTCACGGCGCCGTAGGGGAGGAACCGGACCGGGCTCCCGGAGGCGTGCGCGAGGCCGATCTCCTCCTCCACGAGCCCGGCCGTGTCGATGGCGGGGGTCGTGTTGGCCATGGCGCAGACCAGGCCGAAGCCGCCGTGTGCCGCCGCGGCGAGCCCGCTCGCGATGGTCTCGGCGTCCTCGCGTCCCGGCTGCCGGAAGTGGACGTGCAGGTCGACCAGGGCCGGCGCGACGATCACGGACGGCCGATCGGCGGCGCCGGAGGCCCGGCCCCGGGGCCCGGCTCCCGGGTCCTCCGGTGCCCACTCCACGGCGACGATCCGCCCGGCCTCCACGCGCAGGCTGCCGCGTCCCTCGCGGCCCGCGACGGGATCGACCAGCCAGGCGTCCTCGAGTTCGAGCAGTTCCACCCGGGCGCCCGGGCGCGTTCCCTCAGCCACGGATTCCGCCCTCCTCGATGGGGCCGCTGCCGGCGATCAGGTAGAGGAGCGCCATGCGCACCGCCACCCCGTTGGAGACCTGGTCGGTGATCGTGGAGCGCTCGAAGTCGGCCAGCTCCGGGCCGATCTCGACGCCCTCGTTCATGGGCCCGGGGTGCATCACCAGGGCGTCGGCGCGCGCCCAGCGCAGCGTCTCGGCGGTGAGGCCGTAGCGCAGCGAGTACTCCCGCAGTGACGGCAGCAGGCCGCCGGTCATCCGCTCCCGCTGGAGGCGCAGCGCCATCACGGCGTGCGCGCCGCGGAGGGCGGCCCGCATGTCCGTGGTCACCGTCAGCTTCCGGTCGGCCGGCATCGTGGCCGCCCACGACTCGAAGCCGCGCAGCAGCGTCGAGGGACCGCAGAGCCAGACGTCGGCGCCCATGGTGGTGAGGGTCCAGATGTTCGAGCGGGCGACCCGCGAGTGGAGGATGTCGCCGAGGATCACGATCTTGCGCCCGGCGATCCTCCCGCCCGGCAGCCGCTCCCGGAGGGTGAAGAGGTCCAGCAGGGCCTGCGTCGGGTGGGCGTGCCAGCCGTCCCCGCCGTTCAGGACGTGGCCCGAGAAGACCTGGGCCGCGAGATACGGCGCCCCCGACCGCCCGTGCCGCATCACGATCATGTCGGCGCCCAGCGCCTCGATCGTCCGGATGGTGTCCACGAGCGACTCGCCCTTGGTCACCGAGCTGGTGCTGGCCGAGATGTTCACCACGTCGGCCGAGAGGTTCTTGGCCGCCACCTCGAAGCTGACGCGGGTCCGGGTCGAGGCCTCGTAGAAGAGGATCGTGACCTGGGTCCCGCGGAGGGTGGGCACCTTGGGGATGGGACGCCCCAGGATCTCCTTCATCTCGACCGAGGTGCGCATCACCAGGTCGATGTCGGCCGCGGAGAGCCCGTCGACGTCCAGCAGGTGGCGGTGCCGCCAGCCGTCGGGAGCGTGCCCGGTGCCGTGGCCCGTGCCGTGATCGGCCGCGGCCGCCGCGGAGCGGGACGCGGCGCTCGCGCCTCCCGGCTCGCCGGCGGGCGCCGGCGCCGTGATGGTGGGTGCTGCGGTGCTCATGGTCGCGCCTCCGCCGCCGGCTGGTGGTCGATCACGACCTCGTCGGTCGCGTCGAACTCCGCCACGTGGACCTTGATGATCTCGTCCCGCGAGGTCGGCACGTTCTTGCCGACGTGGTCCGCCCGGATGGGCAGCTCCCGGTGGCCCCGGTCGACCAGCACGGCCAGCCGGATCGCGGACGGCCGCCCGAAGTCCATCAGGGCGTCCATCGCCGCACGGGCGGTGCGACCCGTGAAGAGGACGTCGTCGACGATCACGATCGTCATCGCGTTCACGTCGAAGGGGAGGTCGGTGCCCTTGACGATCGGCTGGTGCGCGACCATCGAGAGGTCGTCCCGGTAGAACGTGATGTCGAGCGCACCGACGGGCAGACGCACGCCCTCGTGCTGCTCGATGGCCTCGGCCATCCGGTGGGCGAGGGGGACGCCACGGCGCTGGATGCCGACCAGCGCCAGCCGCTCCGTCCCGCCGTGCTTCTCGACGATCTCGTGGGAGATGCGGACCACGGCCCGACGAAGGTCGTCCGAGGTCATGATCTGGCGCGCCGTCATGTTCACTCCTTGCCGGGCTCACGGGGCCGGTCCATGGATGCGTGGCGGCCGGAGTCTACCGCGGCGGACGGGTCGCGTGCAGGTCGGCGTCAACCCGCCAGGCCGCCCCGGATCGCCGGGCCGGCATCAGCCCGCCAGACCGCCCCAGATCGCGGCCAGGCCGAGGAACCCGATGATCGCCGACGAGGCGATGCCGACCCGGTGGAGGCCGACCGGGCCGATCCGTGGTCGGAGCACCCCCACGACCCCCACCAGCAGCACCCACCAGGCGGCGGACCCCGAGGCGACGCCCAGGACGAGCGCGGCCGCGCCCGGGCCGCCGTGGCCCACCAGCCCGAACCCGACGAACGCGGCGGCGAACGACACGATCGTGGCGGGGTTGGTGATGGTGAGGCCCAGCGTCGTCGCCCACGCGGCGGCCAGTTGCCCGGCACCGCGGGCGGAGCGCGGCGCCGGGAGGGACACGGCGGTGCCGGCCGAGGTCTCGTCACGCCGCCGTGGCCAGGCGCGGGCCGCGAGCAGGAGCAGCAGGGCTCCGCCGACGATCGCCAGGACCCGGCGCTGCCCGATCAGCACGTCCGAGAGTGCCGTCAGCCCGAAGGCCGCCACCGCCGCGTACAGCCCGTCGGCCGTCGCCGCACCCAGGCCCGTGGCGAGCCCGATCGCCCGCCCCTCCGCCAGCGTCCGGCGGATGCAGAGGAGCCCGATGGGGCCGATCGCGGCGGCGATGGCGAACCCGATCGCGAGCCCCCGGAGGTAGAGCCCGGGCGGCATCATCCCGGGGAGGCCGGCCATGCCGGCCGGCCCACGGGTGCCACGGCCCGCTGCTACGCGAGCGGGCCCACGGCCGCCTCGACCGCATCGAGGATCTCGCCGGAGCGGACCAGCTGCTTCATCCGGGTGTGGTCGGCATGGAGGGGCCGATCCTCGTCCAGGTGCGCGACGTGCCGCCGCACCGCCTCGTGCGCGGTCCGCGTGCCGAGACCGGGGCTGAACTCGCGGAAGTCGAGGGCCTGCGCGGCAGCCATGAACTCGATCCCGAGCACGCCGTACGCGTTGTCCAGGATCTGGGCGTTCTTGATGGCCGTGTTCATCCCCATCGAGACGAAGTCCTCCTGGTCCGCGGCGGCCGGGATCGACTGGATCGAGGCCGGCGCGGAGAGGATCCGCTGCTCGACGATCAGCGTGTCCGCCGTGTACTGGCTGAGCATCATCCCGGAGAACATCCCGGCACCCTTCGTCAGGAAGGCCGGGAGCCCGGCGGAGAGGGCGGGGTTCGTGAGCCGGTTCAGGCGCCGCTCGGACAGGACGCACACCATGGTGACCGCTGCCCCCACCATGTCCATGGGGAGCGCCACCGGCGTTCCCTGGAAGTTGGCCCCGGTGAGCGTCAGGCGCGCATCGGGAAGGAAGATCGGGTTGTCGCCCACCCCGTTGAGCTCGGTCTCGACCTGCGTCCACGCCCAGGCCACCGCGTCGTGGGCGGCACCGATCACCTGCGGCGTGGAGCGCATCGAGTAGGCGTCCTGGACCTTGGTGGGCATCCGGCCCGTCATCAGGTCGCTGCCCGCGAGGACGCGGTCGATCGCCCGGGCCGCCCGGACGGCGCCCGGGAAGCCGCGCAGTTCGTGGAGGCGGACGTCGTAGGGCTTCATGTTCGCGAAGAGCGCCTCGAGCGACATCGCGGCGGCGATCTCGGCCTGTCGCAGCCAGCGCTCGATGTCCCAGAGCTGCAGCGCGCTCATGGCCGTCAGCACGTTCGAGCCGTTGATGGTGGCCAGCCCGTCGCGCGCCTGCAGGCCCGGCGGCGTGATCCCCGCGCGGCGGAGCGCCTCCGCACCCGGGAGCCGTTCGCCCTCGTACCAGGCCTCGCCCTCACCCATCAGCAGGAGCGCGATCTGCGCCATGGGCGCCAGGTCACCGCTGGCTCCCACGGAGCCGCGCTGGCAGACCACCGGGGTCACGCCCCGGTTGAGCATCTCGACCAGCGCCAGGGTGATCTCCGGGCGGCACCCGGAGTTGCCGTGGGCGTGCACGTTGATGCGCCCCGCCATCGCGGCGCGGACAGTCTCGACGGGGGCGGGATCCCCGATCCCGGCGGCGTGGTTGTAGACCAGGTAGCGCTGGAACTGGCGCACCTGCTCGTCGCTCAGCACCACCTCGGAGAACTCGCCGATCCCCGTGTTGGTGCCGTACATGATCTCGTGGGCCGCGAGCTTCTCCTCCAGCATCGACCGGCAGACGCGGATCCGCTCGACCGCGGCGGGGTCGAGTTCCACCTGCTCGCCATCACGGGCGATGCGCACCAGCCGCTCGATGGTCAGGGACGTGCCGTCCAGCACGATCGACATGGAAGTACCTTCCCGGGAACGAGGCACATCGACGTCCGTGTGACGCCGAGCCACCCCCATCGTAGTCGTCCGGGCAGCCGGGGGAGCGGCCGCCCGGTGGGGTTCCGTCGCGCGTGGGGATCGTCGGCCGACAGGGCCGCGTCGCGCAGGCCGCATGCCGGCCGGCGGGGTTCCGTCGCCGGCGGGGTTCCCTCACACGCGGGCCGCCCGGGTGCCGGCGGCGTGCCTGTCCTCCGGCAGG
>JAJYDP010000215.1 GCA_021777365.1 Chloroflexota bacterium
ACCGTGCCAGCGCGTCGGTGATCCGGCCCAGCTGCCCGGGGCTCCCCGAGGGCGGGATCCAGACCACGGGTCGGGGCGTCCCGGCGAACGCCGCGGCGAGGAGCCCGCAGGCCGCCCCCTCGCCCAGGCTCCGGCGCGCCAGGGACGCGGCCGCCACGCAGAGCCCCTCGAAGACCTGCTCGTCGTAGGCCATCAGCCAGTGGGGGCCCTCCATGGTCTGGATATCCACCGCCAGCACCAGCTCGCGCTGGCGTGACGGGTCGAACCGCTTCACCACGATCTGCCCCGTCCGCGCGGTGGCCTTCCAGTGCACCTGCCGGAGCGGATCCCCAGGCTGGTAGGGACGCACGCCGGCGAAGAGGGCCGGGTCCTGGAAGAGGCTCGCGGGGGCGACGCGCTCCCCCATCGCCGCCCGTTCCGGGACGCGCTCCTGCACCGGCAGCGACCTCGGCCGCACCACGTATGTCGCCGGGCGGGAGCGTTCCTCCTCGGCCGTCTCGCGGGCGAAGAGATCGGCGACACGCAGCCGCACGGCCCCGAGCCGGAAGACGCCGCGCCGGTCCGCCACCACGTGGAAGTGGCGCGTGACCCGCTCGTACCAGGCGAGCGACCAGGTGTTGTCCAGGATCGCGAGGCCGGGGCGGTCGGCGCGCGAGAGCTGCCGCTCCCGGAGCCTCATCTCCTCGGGGACGTAGTCCTCCGCGCGGAGCCACGGCAGGGGCAGGAGCTTGCGGTTCCAGACCGTCACCTCCAGCGGGATCTCGTCGCCCCACACCGCGCGGTCGCTCGCCAGGCGCCGCTCGTACTCCACGTTCCGCAGCCCGAACCGGGACCACAGACGCCGCAGGAGGGCGACCAGCACGACCAGGATCCCCACCAGCAGGACCGGCGGGGCTCCCGCGACCGCGCCGATCGCGGCGAGAAGGAGGCCGAGCCAGACCTGCCCGTCGACCATCCCCGGTCAGCCCTCCGGCGCCGGCCGCTCGATCGGCACCGGGACCGACCGCAGCACCTCCTCGACGATCCGGTCCACGGTCGCGCCGCGAAGCTGCCGGTCCACGTCGAGAAGAAGCCGGTGGCCGAGGACCGCCGGCGCCACCGCCTGCACGTCGTCGGGCAGCACGTACCCGCGACCGTCCAGCAGCGCGCGTGCCTGTGCCGCCCGGTAGAGGGCGACGCTCGCCCGCGGGCTCGCGCCCAGCTGCACGTCGGGATGCTGCCGGGTGGCCCGTGTCAGGGAGACCGCGTACCGCTCGACCTCGTCCGCCACGCGCACGCCGCGCGCGCTGGCCTGCAGCGCGGCGATCCCCGCCCGGTCCACGACCGGCTCCACGTGGTGGAGCGGCTCCGGGTCGTCGCGGTACCGCCGCGCGATCGTCCGCTCGGCGGCCTCGTCCGGGTAGCCGATCCGGATCCGGACGAGGAAGCGGTCGAGCTGCGCCTCGGGCAGCGCGAAGGTCCCCTCCAGCTCGATCGGGTTCTGCGTGGCAAGCAGCAGGAAGGGGCTGGGGAGCGCGCGGGTGGCGCCCTCGATCGAGACCTGGCGCTCCTGCATCGCCTCGAGCAGCGCCGACTGGGTGCGCGGCGTGGCCCGGTTGATCTCGTCGACCAGCAGGACGTTGGTGAAGACCGGCCCGGCCACGAAGCGCAGGCTGCCGCCCTCCAGGATGGAGGTGCCGGTGACGTCCGTGGGCAGCAGGTCCGGCGTGCCCTGCACGCGGGCGAACTGCAGCCCGAGGGCCCGCGCGAACGCGTGCGCGAGGAGCGTCTTGCCCACCCCCGGCACGTCCTCGATCAGCGCGTGGCCCTCGGCGAGGAGCGCCACGGCGAGCAGCTGGAGCGGCTCGTCGGCGTCGACGACCGCCCTCCCCACGGTCTCCCGCAGGCGGGCCCAGAACGTGCCGGCGGCCCGATCGCCGTCGGACGACGCGGCCTGCGGCGCTCCGGCAGCGCGATCGCCGTCGGACGACGGAACCTGCGCGGCCCCGACGGCCGCGACCGTGTCGCCGCCCGCGACGCCCGGATGACGCTCGTCCATGCCCTCCTCCGCTGCCGTCGATCGCCGTGGTGCATGGTAGTCCCCTCGCGGGCCGCTTCCGGTCGACCCGCAGACCGTGCGAGCGCGACAGGGGCCATTCGGCCCGGGCCACACGGCCCCCTGCCGCCGGATCGGGCTATGATGGGCGACCCGGCGGCACCGCAGCCGGCTGACCCACGGACCATCGCCCCGAAGGAGTCCCCCGTGGCCCAGATGTCGCTCTACCTGTTCACCGGCGGAGGCCTGGCCCTCCTCTTCGCCTTCGTCTTCCACGTGGCGCACACCGCGCTCCTCGCCGCGGACCGGCGGAGCCTGGCGGTGCTCGCGCCTGCGCCGAAGCTGGCGGGGGCTGGCGCCGGTGTCGGGTCGGTGCAGTTCGACGGCGACCTCCCGGTCGGACGGCCCGCCGGGGCGGGAGCGCACGTGTCGGCGGACGGCAACGGACGGGTCGACGCATCCGCGCAGGGCACGCCCGTCATCGGCATGGCGACGACGGCGGCCTGGGTCGCCTGGGTCCTGGTGGGCCTCTCGATGCTGCTGCGGGCGATCGTCGTGGGCCGCGGGCCATGGGGCAACATGTACGAGTTCGCGGTCGCGTTCAGCTGGGGGATCACCGGGGGCTACCTCTTCCTCCAGCGGCGCTACCCCATCCGGGCGCTCGGGTTCCTCCCGCTCGGCGTGGCGCTCTTCCTGGTCGGCTACGCCGCCACGCTTCCCGCCACCATCGAGCCCCTGGTGCCGGCGCTCGACAACGCGCCGCTGCTCACCGTCCACGTGGCGATGGCGATGATCAGCTACGGCATCTTCGCGACCAGCTTCGCGGCGGCGGTCGGCTACCTGCTCCAGGGGACGGGCGACCGCTACGCCTGGCTGCCGTCACACCGGGTGCTCGATGCGGTGGCCTACCGGGCGGTGATCATCGGCTTCCCGATCTTCGCCACCATGATCATCCTGGGCTCGTACTGGGCCTCCATCGCCTGGGGCAGCTACTGGAGCTGGGATCCCAAGGAGACCTCGGCGCTGGTCACGTGGCTCATCTACGCGGTGTACCTGCACGCCCGGAACCAGCGCGGCTGGGCGGGCCGCCCGGCCGCCCTGATCCTGGTGATCGGGTTCGGGGCGATCCTGTTCACCTTCTTCGGCAACCTGTACTTCTCGGGGCTCCACGCCTACAGCGGCCTCAACACGCCGACGACGGTGCCGTAGGCCGCAGCTGCCGTCAGGCGCGCGCCTCGACCACCCGCTTCAGGACCCGGCACGCGCGCAGGGTGACCCACCGGCTGGGCGCGCCCGGCACGTCGATGTCCGCGACCAGCTTGCCCTGGTACGCGTAGCGGTTCCGCCAGCGCCCCCGGTCGTCCTGCTGATCCAGGAGCCACGCCGTGGCCGGGTCGAGGCGGCGATCGGAGGCGGCGCCGGCGTCGCAGACGGCCTCCATGACCTGCAGCACGTCCGCCACGTAGCCCGACGGAAACCCGAGGCGGAACCAGGAGCCGTTCGGCTGCGTGTTACCCCACCCCATGGGGTACGCCGCCGTCGACGGATCGCAGCCCAGGAGGAACTGGACGCCCGTATCGAGGGCCCGGCGCACGGGATCGCTGCGCCGTTCGTCGGGAATGGCCGCCAGGCCGAGCACCGCCTTGACCGCGCCCCAGGCGCAGGGCAGCCCCATGTTCGCGCTGCAGCAGAAGCCCGGGCCGGACACGCCGGAGCGATGGAAGGTGAAGCCTTCGCCCGTGATCGCCGACACCTGCCAGTCGATGGCCCGCCGGACGCGCGGATCGTCGAGCCGGCCGAACCCGATCAGGGCGCGCAGCAGGTTGCCGTTCAGGCAGTGGATCACCGCCGTCGGGGGCGGCTTCGCCGACTCTCGAACGGCCTGCATGCCGAAACCCCCGGTCGACGCCTGCGCGTGCGCGAGGACGTACTCGCAGGCCAGCGCCACCCGTGGGTCTGTCCCGTCGGCGCCCATCTGGCCCAGGAAGATCAACTGCCAGACCGTGCCGGTGTACTTGGGCCCATACCCGGGCCCCGGCTTCACCCACCACCCACCGGGATCCTGCGCGCGGAGGATCGACGCGATCGGGTCCGCCAGCATCGCGGCGGATCGCGACTCGACCAGCCGCGGGTCGTCCTCCGGCACGTCGAGAAGCTGCCGGAGCGCCAGGTGCCGGACTGCCGGCGCCTCCCGGTCGAGCAGCCACGGCAGCGGGTCCCCCCGCAGCCGGTCGAGCCAACCGCCCATCGCCCCTCCTGCGCTGCGGCGCGGATCAGCGCTCCCCCCGCAGCGCCCGCACGATGTCCCGCTCGACGCGGTCCGGGTCGTCCACCTCGACCACGATCGCCACCAGCGGCTCGTCGCGCAGCCCGATCGCGATGCTGCGGCCGGGATCGTGCACGTCCCAGAAGACATCGCCGTCCGTCCCGCGGAACGTCCCGGTGGAGATCGCGCCGGGTACGCCGGCGCCCGGCAGGCGGTGGCCGGTCGGCCCGTGATAGGCCTCGTCCGGCCGCGTCTGCACCCAGACCACGTGCTCCAGCGGGACTTCAACGTGGTGGCGCAGGGTGAGCAGCCGGTCGAGGCCCTCGACCTCGACGATCAGCCGGTCCTGCGCGATCGCGACCCGAGCCACCGCCACCTCCGCTCCCTGCACGCGAATCGTGATCCCCGGGACGGGCCCGATCAAGAGGTTCGCACGGCCTCCTGGCCCGCACGTCGCGGGGGCACGCACGCCCCCGGGGCTCGCACGTCGCGGGGGCACGCACACCCTTCGCTCGATCCGGCGAGCGGGGACGATGAACACCACATCTTGAGGTCAATGACCGCGCCGTACCACAACATCTTGTGGTTTCGGCCTTGACAGAGGCGGCCGGCGAGGTAGATTCCCAGCCTGCGGCCGGCCACCGGAGTGGCGCCCGGCCCCGCCCGCACCGACCACGTCACCACGCATGGAGGGAGACCACCGATGGCCCGCGCGACCGGAACCGCCAGCAGCACCGCCGTCGAGCGCTCCCGCACGTCGACACCGCCGGGTCTCACCTTCGAACGCCGCTGGACGAGGCCCGGGGTCCACCCCTACGACGAGGTGACCTGGGCCATCCGCACGGCGAGCATCGGGAACGAGAGCGGCAAGGTCGTCTTCGAGCAGGCCGACGTGGAGGTCCCGGAGAGCTGGAGCCAGCTGGCCACCAACGTGGTGGTCAGCAAGTACTTCCGCGGCCACCTGGGGACGCCGGAGCGGGAGCACAGCGTCCGGCAGCTGATCAGCCGCGTGGTGGACACGATCTGCGGGTGGGCCGCGGCGGGCCACTACTTCGCCTCGGACGAGGACCTCGAGACGTTCCGTGCCGAGCTGACCCACCTGATCCTGCACCAGAAGATGTCGTTCAACTCGCCCGTCTGGTTCAACGTGGGCGTCGAGGAGCACCCGCAGTGCTCCGCCTGCTTCATCAACTCGGTGCAGGACTCCATGACCTCGATCATGGATCTCGCCAAGACGGAGGCGATGCTCTTCAAGTACGGCTCCGGGGCCGGCTCGAACCTCTCGCCGATCCGTTCCGCCCGGGAGAAGATGGCCGGCGGCGGGGTGGCGTCGGGCCCGGTCAGCTTCATGAAGGGCTACGACGCCTTCGCCGGCGTCATCAAGTCCGGCGGCAAGACGCGCCGCGCGGCCAAGATGGTGATCCTGGACGCCGACCACCCGGACATCCTCGAGTTCATCAACTGCAAGATGCTCGAGGAGAAGAAGGCCTGGGCGCTGATCGAGGCGGGATACGATCCGTCCTTCACCGGGGAGGCCTACGGCTCGGTCTTCTTCCAGAACGCGAACCACTCGGTGCGCGTGACGGACGACTTCATGCACGCGGTCGAGCGTGACGGCGACTGGACCACCCACTTCGTCACCACCGGCGAGCCGGCCGACACCTATCGCGCCAGCGACATCCTGCACCAGATCGCGGAGGCGGCCTGGGTCTGCGGCGACCCGGGGATGCAGTACGACACCACCATCAACGACTGGAACCCCGTCTCGAACTCCGCCCGGCAGGTGGCCACCAACCCCTGCTCCGAGTTCAGCTTCATCAACGACACGAGCTGCAACCTCGCGTCGCTGAACCTCATGAAGTTCGTGCGGGAGGACGGCGAGTTCGACGTCGACGCGTACCGCTACGCCTGCCGGCTGACGATCACCGCGCAGGAGATCGTCGTCGACTACGCGAGCTACCCGACCCCCAGGATCGAGGAGAACTCGCACCGATTCCGCCCGCTTGGGCTCGGCTACGCGAACCTCGGCGCGCTCCTGATGAGCCGCGGCCTCGCCTACGATTCCCCCGACGGCCAGGCGTTCGCGGCGGCGCTGACGTCGATCATGACCGCGGAGGCGTACCGCCAGTCCGCGGTCATCGCACGGGACTGCGGCGGGCCGTTCGTGGAGTACGAGCAGAACCGCGAGCCGTTCCTGCGGGTGATCCGCAAGCACCGCGACGCCGCCCACCACATCCCCGCGGAGGGCGTGCCGGCCGACGTGCATGCCGCGGCGGGCGACCTGTGGGAGGAGACCCTGGCGCTCGGCGAGCGGCACGGCTACCGCAACGCCCAGACCACGCTGCTCGCCCCCACCGGGACCATCGCCTTCATGATGGACTGCGACACCACCGGGATCGAGCCGGACATCGCGCTGGTCAAGTACAAGAAGCTGGTGGGCGAGGGCTTCCTCAAGATCGTCAACCAGACGGTGCCGGCCGCCCTGCGCAAGCTCGGGTACGACTCCCGGCAGACCGAGGAGATCGTCCGCTACGTCAACGAGCACGAGACGATCGAGGGCGCCCCGGGCCTGAAGGCGGAGCACCTGCCGGTCTTCGACTGCGCCTTCAAGCCGGTCAACGGCGAGCGCTCCATCCACTACATGGGGCACATCCGGATGATGGCGGCCGTCCAGCCGTTCCTCTCCGGCGCCATCAGCAAGACCGTCAACATGCCGGAGACGGCCACGCCGCAGGACATCGAGCAGGTCTACCTGGAAGGGTGGCGGCTGGGCCTCAAGGCGATCGCCATCTACCGCGACAACTCCAAGCGGTCGCAGCCCCTCAGCACCGGGAAGAAGAAGGACGCCGAGGCATCCGTCGAGGCGGCGGCCGAGCAGGCCATCGCCGCGGCCACCGCCGAGCTGGCGGCACGCGTGGCCGAGCTCGAGCGGTCGCTCGCGAGCGCCCAGGTGGAGGCGCAGAAGCCGCACCGCCGGCGGCTGCCGGCGGAGCGGCAGTCGATCACCCACAAGTTCGAGATCGCGGGCCACGAGGGCTACATCACGGTCGGGTGCTACCCGGACGGCCAGCCGGGCGAGATGTTCATCCGGATGGCCAAGGAAGGCTCCACCGTCGCGGGCCTGATGGACTCGATGGCCATCTCCGTGAGCGTGGCCCTCCAGTACGGGGTGCCGCTCCGCGACCTGGTGACCAAGTTCGCCCACGTCCGGTTCGAGCCCTCCGGCTTCACCGGGAACCCGGAGATCCCGATCGCGAAGTCGATCGTGGACTACATCTTCCGCTGGCTGGGCTCGCGCTTCCTGCCGAAGGAGGAGCGCGAGGCACTCGGGATCCTGGACCGCTCGGGGGACGAGCCGGCGATGGAGACCGGTGCTCGGGCCGTGCCGGCGGAGCCGGGGACCGGCACCCGGGAGACCGTCAAGGCCCCGCAGCCGACGACCGCCGGGGCCGCGCCCACGCCGGCGGCTTCCTCGACGGCCGCGACCCCGGGGACGGGGACCCCTGCCGCGCAGCCCCCCGCGGCG
>JAJYDP010000216.1 GCA_021777365.1 Chloroflexota bacterium
GTGGCGGGCTACCGCAGCGACATGACGCGCACGCTTTTCGTGGCGGAGCCGCGCGCCGCGGACCTCGCGCTCTACCGGCTGGTCGCCGATGCCCAGGAGGCGGCGTTCGAGATGCTGGCACGGGGCGTGGAGACCCACCAGGCGCCCACCGGCCCCGCGGTGGACGGTGCCGCGCGGGACGTGATCACGGCGGCCGGGCACGGGGAGCACTTCGGCCACGGGCTCGGGCACGGGATCGGCCTCGCCACCCACGAGGCGCCCTCGCTGAGTCGCCGGGCGGCGCCGGTCGTGCTGCCCGGACCGACGGTCTTCTCGATCGAGCCCGGGGTGTACCTGCCGGGAGAGACCGGGATCCGCATCGAGGACCTGGTCGCGTTCGACGCGAGCACCGGCGTGCTCGAGCGGCTGACCGGGTTCCCGCGGGAGGTCACGGTCGTCGGATAGGGCCGCCTCCGGCCACCCGGTCCGACGGCGCGCCCGGGCCGGGTACAATCGCTGCACGATTCGACGTGCCCCGGGTTGCCGTGTGCGGCCGCCCACCCACAGGAGTCACCCCGACCATGGTCTCGACCGGCGACCTGCGCAAAGGGATCGTCATCGAGCTCGACGGCGAGCTCTGGCAGATCCTCGACTACCACCACATCAAGATGGGGCGCGGCTCCGCGCAGGTCCGCATCAAGCTGAAGAACGTGAAGCGCGGCCAGACGGTCGAGCGCTCCTTCCAGGCGGGCGACAAGTGGCCCCGTGCCCACCTTGACCGGCGCCAGGTCCAGTTCCTCTACCGCGACGGCGACGAGTTCCACTTCATGGACACCGACTCGTTCGACCAGTTCACGCTGTCCGCCGAGCAGCTGGGCGACGCGGTCCCGTACCTCCTCGACGGGATGATGCTCGATCGGACGAGCTACGAGGGCGAGACCATCGGCGTCGAGCTGCCGATCACGGTGGACATGCGGGTGGCGGAGACGGAGCCCGGCTTCGCCGGGGACACGGCCACCGGTGCGCGCAAGCCGGCCACCACGGATACCGGGCTGACGGTCCAGGTCCCGCTCTTCGTCAACGAGGGGGACACCATCCGGATCGACACCCGCACCGGTGAGTACCTCACCCGGGTCTGACGCGACCCGCGTCGTGCGGGCGGCGCCACGCCTGCCGGGGGCGCCAGGATGACCGACGAACGTCCCTGGGAGCGCTGGCTCCGGCGGGAGCCCGCCACGCCCGGCGCAGGCCCTCCGGGTCCCGAGCCACCGCCGTGGGGCCGGCCGGGCAGCCCCGGAACCCCCGTCTCGGGCGGGACGGTCCCGGGATCCCCGGGTGCCGGCCGTTCGGGCCCGGGCTCACGGATCTGGACGGTGGGCGACGTCACGCGCGCCGTGCGGGACGTGCTCCGCGCGGAGGACGCGTTCCGCGACCTCTGGGTGGAGGGCGAGGTCGGGCAGGTCACGGTCAGCGCGGCGGGCCACTGCTACTTCGCCCTGCGCGACGGCCGCTCCCAGCTGGCGTGCGTCTTCTTCCGCGCCCAGCGGGCGACCAGCCCGTTCGAGGCGCGGACGGGCCTGCGGGTGGTGGCGCACGGCCGCCTCGACGTGTACGACGCCGGCGGCACGTACCAGCTCTACGTCGACTCGCTCCAGCCGGCCGGGTTCGGCGACCTCGCGCTGCAGTTCGAGGCTCTGAAGGCGAGGCTGCTGGCCGAGGGCCTCTTCGACGCGGCTCGGCGCCGGCCGCTGCCCCGGGCGCCGCGGCTGATCGGGGTGGCCACCAGCCCGTCGGGGGCGGTGCTCCACGACATCCTGCACGTCCTGCGGCGCCGCTGGCCGCTGACGAGGGTGGTCCTGGCGCCCTGCCAGGTGCAGGGCGACGCCGCGCCCGCGACGATCGTGGCGGCGCTCGCACGGCTCGCCCGGTGGCAGGATCCGCTGGACGGGACGGTGCCGGACGTCCTGATCCTGGCGCGCGGCGGCGGGTCGCCGCAGGACCTCTGGGCGTTCAACGACGAGCGCGTGGTGCGCGCCGTGGCGGCCTCGCCGATCCCGGTCGTCACCGGCGTGGGGCACGAGACGGACGTCACCCTGGTGGACTTCGCGGCCGACGTGCGGGCCCCCACCCCCTCCGCGGCGGCGGAGCTGGTGGTGCCCTCCCGCCAGGAGGCCGCGGCCGGCCTCGCGGCCCTGCGCGGCCGGCTCGCGACGTCGGCGGAGCGGACCCTGGGCGCCGGTCGGTCTGCCCTGGCGGTCGAGCGGCGCGCCCTTGCCCGCGTGCATCCCGCCACGGTGCTCGCGGGGGAGCGCCAGCGGACGGCCGAGCTGCTGGATCGCGCCGGGCGGGCCGTGGAACGGCGGCTGGCCGCCGAGCGCGACCGGCTGGGCCGCGCGGCGGACCGACTCCCGCTCGTCATGGAAGGGCGCCTCGCCGGTGCCCGGGCGGAACTCGCCGCGGCCGCCGCGGAGCTCGCCGCCCTCTCGCCCTACGCGACCCTCGAACGCGGGTACGCCATCGTGCGGACGGCGGACGGGCGTGTCCTGGTGGACGCGGCGGCGACCGCGGCCGGGGAGCGGCTCGACGTGCGGCTGGCACGGGGCGCGTTGGACGCGACGGTCACGAACGTGCGAGACTCGGGGTGATGGGGACCGAGCCGGTGGAGACACTCAGCTTCGACGCGGCACTGGCCGAGCTGGGCGAGGTCGTGGCCCGCCTGGAAGCGGGCGGGATGCCGCTCGAGGAGTCGATCGCGCTCTACGAGCGCGGCGTGGCGCTCCACGCCCGGTGCGCCCATCTGCTCGACGACGCCGAGCTGCGGGTCCAGCGACTGGTCGAGGAGGCGGGCGGCGCGCTGCGCGCCATCGACCTGCGCCCGGACGACCTGGACGACGAGGCCGGCACGAGCGCGTAGAATCCCGCGATGCCAGTTCCCCGGAGGGCGCAGTGTCCATTCTCGCGTCGCTGACCGGGCCGCGCGACCTGCGCGCGCTCGACGACGCCCAGCTCGAGACGCTCTGCGAGGAGATCCGCCGCACCATCATCGAGACGGTGGCGGTCACCGGCGGTCACCTGGGCAGCTCGCTCGGCGTGGTGGAGCTGACGGTCGCGCTGCACCGGCTCCTCGATTCTCCCCGCGACCGGATCGTCTGGGACACCGGGCATCAGGCCTATCCCCACAAGCTGCTGACCGGCCGGCTCGAGCGGTTCCACACGCTCCGCCAGCTGGGCGGGATCGGCGGGTTCCCGCGCCGCAGCGAGAGCGACCACGACGTGATGGACGGCGGTCACGCCGGCACCGGCCTGTCCGTGGCCCAGGGCCTCGCGGCGGCCCGCGACCTGGGCGGCTCCCACGAGCGCGTGGTGGTCGTGGTGGGCGACGCCGCCCTGATGAGCGGGCTCTCGCTGGAGGCGCTCAACGACATCGGGCACCGGCAGACGAACCTGCTGATCGTGCTGAACGACAACGAGATGAGCATCTCGCCCACCGTGGGCGCGCTCTCCAACTACCTCAGTGCGATCAAGCTCTCGCAGGCGTGGCAGACGACCAAGGCCGGCTACGACGCCTTCCTGGAGCACATGCCGATCGTGGGCTCGACGGCCGTGGAGCTCTCCCGCCGGGCCCGCAAGTCGGTGGTCAACTTCGCCCAGCAGCCGGGCCGCCTGTTCGAGGATCTCGGGATCACCTACATCGGCGTGGTCCCAGGACACGACCTCGACGCCCTCACCTCCACGCTGCGCGGTGCCCTGCGGCTGGAGGGACCGGTGCTCGTCCACGTGCGCACGGAGAAGGGGCACGGGTACGAGCCCGCGGTGGCGGATCAGGTCGGGTTCCACGGCGCGGCCCTGCCGCCCATGGACGTCCCCGGCGTCACCCCGAGTCCGTCCGCGGGGCCGGGGCCGGCGAGCCCTGCCAACGGCGACGGTGACGCCACGCTCTCGGTGGCCCAGGCGGCGGCCGCGGCGCGCAAGCCGCCCACCTATACCGCGGTGATGGCCCAGGAGCTGCTGGCGATCGCCGCGGAGGATCCCCGCGTGGTCGCCATCACGGCGGGGATGCCGACCGGGACCGGCCTGAACCTCTTCGGGGCCGCGCACCCGGACCGCTTCTTCGACGTGGGGATCGCGGAACCGCACGCCGTCACGTTCGCCGCCGGGCTCGCGCTCGGCGGCCTGCGGCCCTTCGTCGCCGTCTACTCGACGTTCCTCCAGCGCGCCTTCGACCAGACCGTGCACGATGTCTGCCAGAACGACCAGCCGGTCGTCATCGGCGTCGACCGTGCGGGCCTGGTGGGGGAGGACGGCACCAGCCACCAGGGGATGTTCACCCTGCCCGCCCAGCGCCAGCTCCCCAACCTGGTGATCGCCTCGCCCAGGGACGAGCAGGAGCTGCGCCGGCTGCTCCGCACGGCGTTCTCCCAGTCCCATCCCTTCGCCCTCCACTACCCGCGCGATCCCGGCCTCGACCTGGCGCCGGTGGCCCCGGAGCCCGTACCCGTGGGCACGGGCGAGGTCCTGCGGGAAGGGACCGACATCCTCCTGGTGGGCTTCGGGCCCATCGTCATGCGGGCGCTGGCCGTGGCGGAGGCGCTGGCCGCAGACGGGTGGTCGGTGGGCGTGGTGAACGCCCGCTTCCTGGCGCCGCTCGACGAGGGGCTGATCGTGGACCGGGCGCGCGGCACCCGGCTGGTGGTCACCTTCGAGGAAAGCGTGGACGCCGGAGGGTTCGGCTCTGCGGTGCTGGAGGCGCTCGCCCGCGCGGGCCTCTCCGACGAGCGGGTGCGCGGCATCCCGGTCCGCGTCATCGGGATCCCCGCGGGCCGCTTCGTGGACCACGGGTCGGTGGCCGACCTGCGCCGCTTCCTCCGGCTCGACGTCCCCGGGCTGGAGGCACAGGTCCGCGAGACCGTCGCCGGGCTCGGGCTCACCCCGTCGCGTCCCGTGGTGGAGGCTCGCACCGCCTGAGCCGCGTCCGACTCGACCAGCTGGTGGTCGCCCGGGGCCTGGCCGACACGCGCTCGCGGGCCCAGGCCCTGCTGCTGGCCGGCCGGATCCGGGTGGGGGCAGGCGATGGTGCCCGGACGGACCGCAAGCCGGGCGACCTGCTGGACCCCGCGACCCCGCTCGAGCTGGTGGAGCGCGCGCCCTTCGTCTCCCGCGGTGGCGAGAAGCTGGCCGGGGCGCTGGACGCCTTCGGCGTCGATCCCGCGGGGCGCGTCTGCCTGGATGTCGGGGCGTCCACCGGGGGTTTCACGGACTGTCTGTTGCGGCGCGGCGCGGCGCGTGTCTATGCTCTGGACGTGGGTCGTGGCCAGCTCGCGCCGTCATTGCGTGCGGATCCCCGCGTCGTCTCGATGGAGCGGACGCACGCACGTCGCCTCGACCCGGCCGATCCCCAGCACGTGGCGCTGCCCGAGGCGCCGTCGCTGGCGGTGGTGGACGTCTCGTTCATCTCCCTGGCGCGCGTCCTGGAGGCGATCGCCGCCCAGCTGGCGCCCGGCAGCGAGATCGTGGCGCTGGTCAAACCGCAGTTCGAGGCCGGCCCGCGGCGCGCGGCCGGCGGCGTTGTGCGAGATCCCGCCGTCCACCGGGCGGTCCTGGACGACGTCCGCGCGTTCGCCACGTCCATCGGCCTGGAGGTGCGTGGCGAGACACCGTCGCCGCTGCTCGGGCCGGCGGGCAACCGGGAGTTCTTCCTCCACCTCGCGGTCCCCGTCTGATGCGGCTCGGCTTCGCGTTCAACCCGACCATCCCCGCCACCCTGGATCTGCGCGAGCGCGCCCGGGCGTGGTGCGACGAGACGGGGGTGGAGCACTGGGACGCGGCGGCGGGCGACACCGGGGCGGTGATCGGCGGGCTGCCCGGGACGGACGTCCTGGTGGTGCTGGGCGGTGATGGCACCCTGCTGCGGGCGGCACACGCGGTCGCCGTGGCGGAGGCGGACGTGCCGATCCTGGGGATCAACCTGGGGAAGGTGGGCTTCCTCTCCAAGGCCGCGGCGCGGGACCTGGAGCGGGTGCTGGGCCGCGTGCGCGACGGCGACTTCACGCTGGAGGACCGGATGGTCCTGGAGGCGCGCGTCCTCCCGGGCGGCCGGGAGGACGGCGCGCGCGCCTTCGTGGCGCTCAACGACGCCGCCATCGTGCGGGCGCGCGAGGCGCGCGTGGTGCGCCTCGAGGTGACCATCGATGGCTCCCACCTGGCCACCTACATCGCCGACGGGGTGATCGTGGCCACGCCGACGGGCTCCACGGGCTACTCGTTCAGCGCCGGGGGCCCGATCCTGGATCCGACCAGCCGCAACCTGGTGGTCACCGGCGTGGCGGCCTACCTGAGTGCCATCCGCTCGGTGGTGGTGAGCCCGCGCCACACGGTCCGCGTGCAGGTCCTGGCGGCGTACGACGTGCTGGTCAGCATCGACGGGCACGAGGACGTCCTGCTGAACGTGGGGGACGTGGTCGAGGTGCGCGCGCGCCAGCGGCCGGTGCGGTTCGTGGAGCCGCGCGGCGCGACCGCGTTCTGGGACCTGCTCCGCGAGAAGGCACAGCTCCTCCCGTCGTGACGCTCCTCGAGCTGGAGGTCCGGGATCTCGCCCTGATCGAGCGGGTGCGGCTCGAGCTGGATCCCGGCTTCACGGTGATCACCGGCGAGACCGGCGCCGGCAAGTCGCTCCTGATCGACGCGCTGGCGCTGGTGCTCGGGGCCCGCGCGGACGCGACGCTCGTGCGGGCGGGGGCGCTGGTGGCGCGGGTGCAGGCGCTTTTCGACCGTAACCCGGAGCCGCTCATCTGCACGCGTGAGGTGACCGCCGGAGGCCGCAGCACGGCGCGCCTGGACGACGCGGCGGTGCCGGCCGGCCGGCTTGCCGAGGCGGCCGGGCCCCTGGTGGAGATCCACGGCCAGCACGACCAGCAGCGCCTGCTCGATCCTGCGCACCAGCGGGACCTGCTGGACGCCTACGGCGGCCACGCCGGGATGCGGGTGGCCGTGGCGTCCGAGGTGGCGGCATGGCGGGCGAACCGCACCGCGCTGGAGGCCCTGGAGCAGGACCCCCGGGCGATCGCCCGGACGCTGGAGCTGCACGAGCACGAGGCCGACGAGATCGAGGCCGCCGGGCTTCGCCCCGGGGAGGCGGACGAGATCCGCGCGCGCCTGGCCACGGCGGCCAGCGCCGGCCAGGTGGCGCGCCTGGCGGGCGCGGTGCGCGAGCGGCTCACCGGCGAGAGGGATGGAGCCCACGACATCCTCGCCCGCGCGGCCCGCGACGCCGGCGAGCTCGCACGGCTCGAGCCCCGGGCCGCCGGCGTGGCGGCGCGGGTGGACGGGCTCCTCGCCGAGGTGGACGATGTCGCCGCCGAGCTGCGCCGGATCGCCGGTTCCGTGGACCACGACCCGGCGACGGTTGCCGAGCTGGAGGCACGGCTCGGGGTCATCTATGCGCTGGAGCGCAAGTACGGCCCCGACGAGGCGGCGGTCCTCGAGCACGGCGCGCGGTCGCGTGCGGAGGCGGCGCGGCTGCGCGGACTCGAGGCCGAGCGCGCCGCCCGGCAGGCCGACGACGCGCGTCTGAACGCGCGGGCGCTCGAGGCGGCTGCGGCGCTGGGCGCCGCCCGGCGCGTCGCGGCCGAGCGGCTGGCCGGCGAGGTGTCCGGCGCCCTTGCCGACCTCGGGTTCCGGCAGGCCCGCCTGGAGATCCAGGTGCTCCCCGACGAGCTGACGGCCGCCGGCGCCGAGTCGGTCCAGTTCGTGCTGGCGCCCAACCCGGGCGAGCCGCCGCTGCCCCTGGCGCGCATCGCCTCCGGCGGGGAGCTCTCCCGGGTCGCGCTGGCGGTGAAG
>JAJYDP010000217.1 GCA_021777365.1 Chloroflexota bacterium
ATGGCGCTGAACGGGATGGTGGGCCAGTACGGGACCACGCCATGGTCGCAGTTCGCCGCCTTCTCGATCCTGGTCGCGCTGCCGGTCTCGGTGGTGTACATGTTCCTGCAGCGCTACATCGTGGGCGGCCTGGCCATCGGCGGGGTCAAGGGGTAGTCCGGGGCAGTCCGGTGAGCCCGGAGGCTGCGCCTTCCGACCGCGGACGCTGCGCCATCTGACCGCGGGCCGGCTACCAGGTGCTCTGCTCCAGGTGCGCGATCGGCGCGTAGACCTGCGCGTTGAGCCCCATGAGGAGCACGGTCGTGGATGTCGGAAGCTGGCTCCGCGTGAGGGTCACGGACGGCTTGAGCGTGAAGGTCGTCTTCCAGATGGACGCGGCCAGTTTCGCGACGGCCACGCCGTCCACTTCGACGTCGACGTGCGTGGGTATGAACACCGCCGGGTGGACCTGGTTCATCTGGTTGAATCCCCGGCGGTTGGTCGCGTCCACGTCGCTGATCGCGTTGCCGAGCTGGGAGATGGCGATGTCCACCCGATTGATGGCCGCCATCTGCCCGGGTGTCAGAGCGTCCTGGCCGAGGTCGCCGAAGTGGACGACCCGCATACTCCCCACGTCGATCACGAAGATGTAATCGCTGCCGTCCTTCGGGAGGAACGGATCGCCCTGGTTGTGCGCCGCGGCGATGCCGGTGATGTGCACATCGCCGCGCGTGAGCGCTCCGGTCTCGAATGTCAGCGTCGTGCCGGGGAACGTGTTCGCCCACAGCGGGTTCCAGTGGTCGTCGTGGGCGTGGGTCGTCAGCAGGATGTCGTCGGCCGTGGCCGGGCTCGTGAGCCGGCCTGGATCGGCCACGTCGACGAGCACCCGCTGGCCGGCCGGAGAGAGAAGCTCGACCTGCGCGTTCTCCTCGAACGTGACGCGCACCCCGCCTGCTGG
Organism: Chloroflexota bacterium; assembly: GCA_021777365.1. The sequence continues at coordinate 938 of JAJYDP010000217.1, forward strand.
CACCGACGCGAGAGCCTCGCCCGAGGCGGCCGCTAAGGCCGGCGAAACGGCCAGGGTTGGGGCCTGGGCCGATGGCGGTGCCGCGGTCGATATGGACGGTGCCGCGGTCGATACGGACGGCGCCGCGGTCGCGCCGCACCCGGCGACCAGCAGCACCCCGGCGATTGCGATGGCCAATCTCGTACACACGGGTGCCTGCCTCCAATCCCGTCGAACATGGACCAGGGGCGTTCCCCGAGCGTTCCCCGGCGACGTGTCCCGGCATGGGGATCGACCTGCGCTTCCTGGGGCGTCCGCGCCGACACCCGGGCATTCGATCGGCGTGGCACCATCTGGCGTCATGACGATCGACACGCCCGCCTGGGTCAGCGACGCGGTCTTCTACCAGGTGTTTCCGGATCGTTTCGCGCGCAGCGGGCGGGTGCCGGCACCCGGCCCGCTGGAACCGTGGGGGGCGCCGCCCACCCATTTCGGGTTCAAGGGCGGCGACCTGTTCGGCATCCTCGAGCACCTCGACGAGCTGCGGGAGCTCGGGATCACCGCGCTCTACCTGACGCCCGTCTTCCAGTCGGCGTCCAACCACCGCTACCAGGCGTACGACTACCTGGCGGTGGACCCGCTCCTGGGTGGAACGCCGGCCCTGCGCGAGCTGGTGGACGCGTGTCACGACCGGGGGATGCGGATCGTCCTGGACGGCGTCTTCAACCACGCCGGACGCGGGTTCTGGGCGTTCCACCACGTGCTGGAGACCGGCGCGGCCTCTCCCTACCGCGACTGGTTCGTGATCGACCAGGCGCGGCTCGACGCGGGCCGCCCGATCCGGGCCTACCCGGGGCCGACCGAGCAACGGGCCCTCGACGGCGCGGCGTCCGCTGACCAGCACATGGCCGGGGCCGGGTCCCTGCCGGCGCTCGGGTACCAGGCCTGGTGGGACCACCCGGCGCTTCCCAAGTGGAACATCGCAAACCCGCACGCCCGCGAGTACCTGCTGGGCGTGGCGGAGCATTGGATCCGGTTCGGCATCGACGGCTGGCGGCTGGACGTCCCAGAGGAGATCCCCGACGCCGGCTTCTGGCGCGAGCTCCGCCGGCGCGTCCGTGCCATCAACCCCGAGGCGTACCTCGTGGGCGAGATCTGGCACGAAGCGCCGGAGTGGCTGCGGGGCGACCGCTTCGACGCCGTGATGAACTACCCGCTCCTGGAGGCCGTGCTCGGCTTCACCGCGGGCAGGCGGCTGGACCGAGCCGCGATCGCCGGCCAGGCGGAGCTGGCGCGCAGTGTCGTGCCCCTGGATGCCCGGGCCTTCGCCGATCGACTCGAGCACACGCTGGGGCTCTACGATCCCGCCGTGGTGGCGGTGCAGCTGAACCTGCTGGACAGCCACGACACGCCGCGCTTCGTGACCATGGCCGGCGGCGACCGGGCGGCGCTCCGGCTGGCGGTGCTCCTGCAGATGACGCTCCCGGGCGCGCCGTGCGTCTACTACGGCGACGAGGTGGGTGTGGAAGGCCGTGCCGACCCCGACTGCCGGCGGGCGTTCCCGTGGGACCGGACGGCCTGGGACGGCGATCTGCGGGCGTTCGTCCGGGCGGCGATCGCGCTCCGGCATGCACACCCGGCGCTGCGGGGCGCCGGCGCGTTCCGGACGCTGGCCGCGGCCGGGACGGTCCATGCCCACCTGCGCTCCGATGCCGCCGACCTCCTCGTGGTGGCGGTCAACGCGGGCGAGGAGCCGGGTCGCGTGGAGGTGGCACTGCCGGAGGCGCGGGGCCGCGACCTGGTGCCGCTGCCGCTGCCGGGCTGGTCCGGGATGGCCGGGCCCGGCGAGATCCGGGTCGGCGACGGGCCGGTCGTGCTGGAGGTACCGGCCCGGGAGGGGCTGGTGCTCCGGGCCGTCGGCTGACGTGCTCGGGGCGCCGGGGATGGCCGCCGCCCGTGTGCCGGTGCCGCCCCGGGCGCCGCATATACTCCGGCGGAATGGCTGATCTCCCGTTCACCTTCACGAACACCGCCATCGCCTCCCGGCTGGCGCGCGTCGTCGATACCGACGGCAAGATCCCCCGGGCGATCGCGGAGATCGGCGACATCGCCGGGCGTGACGTGGTGGTGCTCCAGACCGACGGCGGGGCGCGGGCTGCACAGCTTCGCGGTCAGGACGCTCGCGTCACGGCCTCGGCCGGGGACGGCGAGGAGCTGCGCCCGCGGTGCGCGGACGTGGTGGTGCGCTTCTGGGGGGAGTCGGGGGCGGTCGCGTTGCCCGACGGACAGGTGATCGCCGCAGCCGAGCGCCTGCTGCGCCCGCACGGCAGGCTCCTGCTCGTGATGGACTACGGGCGCGACGACGTGGCCCGGTTGCGACCGGAGGGCGAGACGCCCGAGGTCTACCGGGCGCTGCGGGCCCGTGACGCCGAGTACGCCGCGCGCGGGTTCAAGCTTCGCGTCATCCACGGCTGGTGGACCTTCAAGTCGCTGGAGGACGCGGCCGGGTTCCTGTCGGACGCGTTCGGCGACCGCGGGATGCGGGTGGCCGAGTCGCTGCGGCGCCCGCGCCTGGCCCACAAGGTGGTGATCTACCACCGCGACGGGGAGGCCCCGGCACCCGCCACTCGATCGGCCGCCGCGCCCACCGTCTCCTCCCCGGTTCGCGCCCGCGCCGCCGCGTCGCCGGGCCCATCGCGGGAGCGCTGACCGGTGCGGGCAGAACCGCCCGGCGGGTACCGTCGAGACGCGCGGGGGACGCGGAGCCTGCGTGCCGGGGCTCCGCCCAGGGGCCGCCAGGCGGACCGGGCCGGCCTGCAGCTGCCGCGCCCCCGGCTGGATTCGACGCGCACCCTCTTCCTGGTCGCGTTCCTGGGCTCCCTGGTCTTCCTGGCCTGGGGCCTGATCGACCGCAGCAGCCGCCAGATCGCCATCCTCACCGCGGGCCTCCTCGTCCTGGCGCTGACCTTCGCCTCACTGGCCCTTGCCGGGTTGATCAGCGCCTACCGGGCGGGTCGCGAGGGGAACGGGGCGCGCGCGTTCTGGGCCGCCCTGCTCGGGGGGCTGGCGGCACTGGCGGCCTGGGGCTGCCTGGCCGCCGCGGCGGTCCTGGCCCTGCTGTACGCGTAGCCGACGGATCGCGCACCCGGTCGCGCTGTCGGCGGGCCGGCAACGGTCCGCGGCTGCCTGTCCGTGCGAGGCGGCCCGCGCGGGGAGGGACCGACACGGGGTGGCCTGCGCGCCCGGCCGATGTACACTCGCCGGCCGGGGCCCCATCGTCTAGAGGCCCAGGACGCCGCCCTTTCAAGGCGGAGATCAGGGGTTCGAATCCCCTTGGGGCTACCACGCAGTGTCCGGACGACCGCCGCGGCAGGCGCGCCGCACCGATCCCATCCCCGCCGTTCACGCGGCTGTTGCTCCCCACGACCCCGGCGCCCCGGCCGCCGAACGCCGCACCGGCGGCGGCACGTCCGCCGGGCGGGCCGCCGATCCCCACGACCCCGGCGCGCCGGGCGCTGCTCGCCGCACCGGCGGCTCCGGCGGGACCGGCGCCGTCCTGGCGATCGCCACCACCCTCATCGTCGCGGTCAATCTCCGGCCGGCGGTCGCGAGCGTGGGGCCGCTCCTGCCGACCATCGAGTCCGCTCTCGGCCTCTCCTCGACCACGGCCGCGCTCCTGGCCACGCTCCCGGTCGCGTGCTTCGGAGTGCTGGCACCGCTCGCACCCGCACTCGCCGGCCGGTTGGGCATCGAGCGGGCGATCGGGCTGGCGCTGGCGGTGCTGTGCGGCGGGCTCGTGCTCCGCGTCGCGCCGGGCGTGCCGCCCCTGCTGGCCGGCACGGTCGCCGCGGGCGGCGCGATAGCCGTGATCAACGTCCTCCTCCCGGCCCTGATCAAGCGCGACTTCCCGAGGCGGGTGGGCCTCGTGACGGGCCTGTACGCCTCGCTCCTGGTCCTCGCCGCGTCGGTTGCCGCCGGCTCCACCGTCCCGCTCGCGGGCGCGATCGGGCACGGCTGGCGCGGTGGCCTGGGGTTCTGGGCGGTCCCGGTAGGCCTGGCACTCGTCGCGTGGGCGCCCCGGCTCCGATCGGGCAGCGGGTCGCTCGTCCGCGGAGCGACCACCGGGGTGCGCTCGCTGCTCGGCGACCGGCTGGCCTGGCAGGTGACCCTGTACCTGGGGCTGCAGTCGCTCGGCTTCTACGCGGTCCTGTCCTGGCTCCCGGCCATCTTCGAGGCCCGCGGGCTGACACCCACCGACGCGGGCCTGCTCCTCTCCTTCGCCACGGCGGTCGGCGTGCCGGCGGGGATCGTGGTCCCGGCCGTCGCCGGCGGTGCCCGGGACCAGCGCGCGGTCGCGGCCGCGGTCAGCGTGCTGGCTGCGCTCGGGTTCGCGGGGCTCCTCCTCGCTCCGTCCGTCTCGCCGCTCGTCTGGATGGCGCTGCTCGGGACCGGCCAGGGAGCGGCCTTCCCGCTCGCGCTCACCATGGTGGCGCTGCGGACCCGCACCAACGCGGAGACGCAGCGGCTGTCCGCCATGGCGCAGTCGCTGGGCTACAGCCTGGCGGCCGCCGGGCCGCTGGCCCTGGGTGCGCTGCACGACGCGACCGGGGCGTGGTCGGCGGGGATCGTGCTGCTCGCCGTCGCATCGCTGCTCCAGGCGGCGATGGGCCTCGGGGCAGGCCGTGCGGGACATGTCGGGGCCGGGCACGCCGGGCAGCTGGAGACGTCGCCGGTCGCCACCGCCTGACGGCCGGGCGCCGGGGGCGTCCGTGGGCCCCGCGGCAAGGGCGCGGGAACTGGCCGCCTGACGACCCGACGCCCGTGCCGACACGGCCGGCCGCAGGGCGGTGCCGGGCGGCGGCAGCTGTCCCGAGCGGGTATGCTGGCCGGGCACCGGTCGGTCGCACCGTGACGCGCGGACCGACCTCCGAACCGACGGGGACCAGATGGCGAAGACGTTCCGCGGCAACGAATACCTGGGGATCCGGATCCCCACGATCTTCAGCGAGGCCGACGCCCGCCGCTGCGCCGGTTGCGGCGACCACATCGACGATCGCCCCTTCCGCGTCTCCATCATGGACATCGTCTCGACGGAATCGCCGGTCTGGGCCGACGAGCAGCCCCGCCTCAACCCGGGCCCGCACCAGTTCCACGACGATCCTGCCTGCGTCCACGCCTGGATGCGGGAGCAGGGCTACCTGGTGTGCCGGCATTCCGGGATCCGCACGATCATGCGGCCCGTCGCGATCCCGGGCGAGCCGCCGCGCTGGGGGCTCTGCGACGGGCTCCACCGGGACGCGCACGAGTTCGTCCCCGCCTGACGCCCGCGGCCCGGCACGGGGTTCGAGGTCGCCGGTCGGGCCGGTCGTCGACGGCCCTCCGCCGGCGCCGTAGTACGATGCCCGCGCTCGCGCGATCCGGGCGCCCGGTCGCACCCGGCTTCCGCACTTCGACAGGAGCCGAGGGCACACGCCTGGCGTCCTCTCGCATCGCGTTCCGGCCCGGGAGGTGGCCCGGGCACGGATCTGCAGGCCGGAGGGCCCGCGCTCGCGGGCCGTGGAGGAGTGGTCGATGAACCTGTCCGTCCCGCTGGCCGCCGCGACCTCGATCATCGGGCTCGTCTTCGCGGTGGCCCTGGTCGACCAGTACCGCTCGCGCCGCCACGCCTTCCAGCTCGTGTGGGCGGCCGGGATGCTCTTCTACGGGATCGCCGCCGGCTGCGAGGCGATCGCTGACGCGGCGGGGTGGGGCGAGGCGCTCTACCGCACCTACTACCTGACCGGGGCGGTCTGGTCGGTGGCATGGCTGGGGCTCGGCACCGCCTACCTCCTGGCGCGCACCCGGTTCGGCTACGCGTTCGCGGTGAGCCTCTTCCTGGCGGGACTGTTCACCTTCCTCACCGACGCGAAGTACCACTACCCGAACTCCGGGATGGCGCCCCTGCTCTACTTCGCGGGTGCCGTCGTGCTGGCCGTCGTGATCGGCGTGATGACCTACAGGGAGGATCGCCGCTGGCCGAGCGTGGCGGCGGTCGCGGTCGCGGGCGCGACCCTGCTGAGCCTGGTGCTGATGCTGACCACGGCGCTGCCGTCGCCCGGCTACCAGCTCGATCCGACCTCCGGCCAGCCGGTCTTCGACCTGCTGCCGGGCACCCTGCGCCTGCTGACACCGTACATGAACGTCACCGGCGCGTTCTCACTGCTGCTCGGTGCCGTCTTCTCCACCTACGTCTTCATGCCCAAGCGGCGGGTGGTGGCCTACTCGCTCGACCGCGGCCAGCCCGCGGCCGGCTTCCTGCGCAACCTGCTGATCTCCCCCGTCGCGATCGCCGTGAACCTCGTCGCGTCGCTGCCCGGCGCCGCCCGGGCGCTCGTCGAGGGCCGGCTGCACAGCCGGGTCCCGTCCACGATCCTGATCGCGATCGGGGCCTTCATCCCGACCGTGACCGACAGCGCGAGCCGCTTCGGGGACACGCAGCTGCGCGAGCTGGGGCACTTCCTGGCGGTGGTGTTCATCTTCGCCGGGTTCCTCGTCTCCATCGAGGTCTTCACCGACATCCGGATCCCGTTCACCGGGATCGTCCTCTTCCACGCGCGGCACGAGCACCCGGCGGCGGGTGACGCCGCGGGGACCGCCGCGCACTGACGGAGCGCGGAGTACGGGGCGCGGCGCGCTGGCCACCCCCGCGCGCGGAACGGCGGTCGACCCCCGCGCGCCGATGGAGCGCCGGCTGCCGCGCCATCGGCGGAGCGACCTCTCGGGCGGGGGCGGTGCGTATACTGGCCACGCCGCCGGACCGCATCGATCCGCGGGTTTCGGCGCCTGATCGAGAGCACCTGGAGTCTCATGCGCGTTCGTAAAGCGGTCTTCCCCGCCGCAGGCTGGGGCAC
>JAJYDP010000218.1 GCA_021777365.1 Chloroflexota bacterium
TGCATCGCGTTCGGCAGCCGGACGGTGGCCTGGTAGACAGGGGGCGGGACGCGCTTCCGGCGCGCACCGGCGCGGTCGTCCGGGAGGACGGCTCGCGGCAGCCACTGTCCGTCATACGCGGGGGATAACTCGTGGTCCCCAGCTCTGCTTGAGTGCTGACCGAGTGGGACCCCGGCGCTTGCGTCTCTCGTTGGCGATCAGGGAGCGGGGCGGGCGAGCTGGAAGCGATTGAAGTCGAGTTCCCCGTGAATCGAGTCGATGAATGCGTGGACCTGCGCCTCGCTGGCGGCGAGCCCGGGGCCGCGCAAGCACGCCGTGATGAACGCCCCGGACACCGCCGACCACTCCTCGGCCTCGCCGCCGATCCCGCTGCACCACGCGTCAGGCGGCGAGATCGTGCCGACCTGGGGAGGGATCATCTCGGCGAGGCCCATGTTGGGCGCGATCGTGACGAGCACCCCGCCGGCCGGAAGCGTGCGGACCGGCGGTGCGCAGGGGCCAGCCACGCCGTCCGGCGTGATCGTGGGACACGTCCCCACGGAGAGTCCGACGTTGGCGAGATACGCGAGCGGCACCGGCCGACCCGGGACCGCTGGCGGACCGGCCACAACCTGCCAGGCCGCTGGACGCGTCACCGTTAGCGGCCCGATCGGTCCGGTGACGAGGCCGGACCGAGTCGCTGTGGGGGTCGGGGAACCGAACGCCGCTCCGCACCCGCCGAGCACCGCAGCGGCGAGCACCAAGCTCACGGCTTGGCTGCGGACGCGGTGGGTGGGCATTGCGTTCTCCGTCTTCCTGCGACGCGCGCCCCAACTCACCGGTTCCCGCATTCAGGCGATCATGCTGCGCCACAAGCCGCGGTCAGTCCAGCCGTCGGTCTGGGAGTTATCCCCCGCGTATAACGGACAGTGGCCAGCGGCAGAGGACGCGGACAGCAGGCCCCACAGTCGCCGCGGCACGACGCAGATGGCGGCGTGCGCTGCATCGATCCGCTGGAGCCGCGCATCGGCCGGCCGCGAGCGCCCGAGTGGGAGCAGCGCGGGCGCGCAATCCGGCCGAGCAGGCCCACCCGGGCGACACGGGCTCGCCAGGCCGTGCGCCCCGACTGCGCCCGCGGCTTCCACTGGGTGCACGGTGGTGGGCGGGCGGCACGCGGGACCGCTGGACGCCGCGCTAGAGGTGCCAGCCTCGGTAGGACGCGTGGTGGAGCGCGCTCCGGCGGGACTGCGCGGACAGCTTCCCGTCGATGGTGCGGGCGGCATGCCATGAGCGGAGGGGACCGGGGCGGGGCGGCAGCTGGTGGCCACAGTCGGGGCACGCCTCACCCCACTCTCCGCGCTCGGACGCGCACGCAGGCGGCGCGGGCTGCGTTACCGGGGGGACGCTCGTCGGCATGGTGCGTCGGATTGTGCACCCTCTGGCCGGATGGCGCGGGAGGTCCATCGTGGAACCCGTGCACCGAACCCGAGGCCTGCGCCGGGTCCGCACGATACGGGCGGTCGAGCATCGGGGGCAGGACGGTCGACGGCCCCGCTCACACGCGTGCGCCGTCCGCCTACCGACGCTCCAGCGCGAGGCTGGCTCCGATGCCGATCAGCACGAGGCCGGAGAGCTGCTCCAGTCGCCGGCGCAGGCCGGTCTGCAGGAGGCGCTCTCGGGCCCCGTGGAGGAGTGTGATCAGCGCCACGTACCAGGCCGCGTCGACCGCCACCCAGCACACCCCGAGCAGCAGGATGGTGGGCAGCACGGGCGCCCCGGCGGGGACGAAGCCGGGCAGGAAGGCCAGGGCGAAGACGGCCGCCTTGGGGTTGGCGGCCTCGGTCAGCAACCCGATCCGGAAGGCCCCGATGCCCGCGGCGTCGGCGCCCGGAGGCTCGTGCCGCACGGCGCGGCCGCCCCGGCCGCGCAGCGACTGCATGCCCAGGGCGAGGAGGACGAGGGCGCCCCCGATCCGCAGCGCGGTGTAGGCGGCCTCCGACGCCGAAAGCAGGGCCGAGAGCCCGCAGGCGGCGGCGATCGACCAGCCCAAGAGCCCCGTCTGGCTGCCCGCGATGGTGAGGAACGTCGCGCGTCGCCCCGCCCGCAGCACCTGGCGCAGCAGGAGCGCGGTGGTGGGCCCGGGCGCCACGGCGAGGAGGAATGAGGCGGCCAGGAAGGCGAGGAGGGTGGCGGCCATCGTCGGATCATAGCGGGGGTGGCCTGCCTCGCCCTCACTGCGCGGTGGTGCTCCAGCAGGTCAGCCACGGCTGGTCCCACTCGGACGGGATCGAGCGCAGGGCAGAGAAGCGCGCCACCCCGAGCACCGACCCCTGGGCCACCGGCGTCGGGTCGGCGGCCTGCGTGTCCATGACTCCCTCGTCGAGGAGCGTCCAGGTCACGTCCATGCGCTCGATCCCGGTGGGCCTGGTGGTGGCCGTCCAGCGATACCAGTGCTCGGGAACCAGGGGTGCCTGCGCCAGCATGGTGGACACGCTCGCCGACTGTCCGTCGATGTCCGGCAGCACGAGCGAGAGGCGATCCCCCGCCAGCAGCACGCCGAAGCGATCCCAGAAGGAGGGCCCGGTCCACACCACGCCGGCGCCATCCCAGCCGATGCCCGTCCCGGGAAGCTCGGCGAGCCGCCGGGCATCCATGCTGCCCACCTGCAGGGTAGCCGCGAAGGTGTGCGGCAGGGCGCCGTCGAGCCAGGTCCACCCGGGCGCGCGCTCGGGGCGCGCGGAGGCCGCGGCCGCGGCGTCCTGGCCGCCCTGGTTCGGGGCCAGGGCCGTGGGCTGGGCCGTCACGCCGTTGCAGCCGCGCAGGGTGGCGTCGATGGAGGAGAACCAGGAGATGTGGTTGGCGACCACGACCTGCACCCGCCACTGCGAGCCGGTGGGCAGCGAGGCGGCCTGATACGGATACCAGCCGCTCAGGAAGGTCGCGTTGCCGGGGTAGCCGGCATGCTCCGGGGTGCGCACCTCCATGAGGATGGTGGTGGTCGGGACATAGGCGGCGCTGTACGCCGCCTGCATGTACGCGGGGGCATCGGCGTTGCCATACGGGTCCGCGTAGACGTCCTGCATGCTGTCGCCGGCGCTGCGCCCGAGCACCGCGGAGAGGTCCGCGTTCACGACCGCCAGCACGCTGGCCGGCGAGGGCAGGGCGTGCGCGGTGAGCGTCGGGACCCAGGTCCAGGACCGCTGCTCGGGCACCGGGTGACACCTCGGCGCCGGGCTGGGATCGGCCGCGGTGGGGGTCCCCGGCGTGCACACCCGGTGGGCCGGGATGTCGGTCCAGTGGCCGCCGGGCAGGCCGCCGAAGGACCCGCTGAGCCCGGGGATGCCGGCCGTCGCGGGGTGCGCGACGAGGGCCGGGGGAACGATCACCAGCACGACCAGGACGGTCAGCGCGACCAGGGGCAGACGGAACGCGCGCATCGGGGTGCTCCTCACCACGGCCGCCCTGCCAACCGCGGGCGGCACGCACGGACCGTGGGCACAACCGCGCGCATGTCAAGGACCCGCGCATCGCGGATCGCCCGGCGCGGCGCCCTACCGACCCGGCGTCGGCTGCAGCAGCGCGTCGAGCTCGCTGGCGGGGAGCCGGGTGCTCAAGGTCAGGGTGAGCGTCCAGTTCCCCGCGGCGGTGGCGAACTGGTACGCGACCGCGCTGCGAGGGTGCGGCACATTGATGTAGCCCGCGATCCCCGCGAGGCTGTGCCAGCCCGGCGCGTCGAGCCCGTCGTAGCAGGCCATCAGCGCCGGCAGGGCCATCGGCTCCTGCCAGCTGGCGGACCAGCCCTGCGCCACCGGCGAGGGCGCCAGAAGCTGCACCAGCCGGCCGGCATGCGGCACCGGCAGCCCGAGCTGCCTGAACAGGGCCGGCGCTGGGCCCTCGATGGGCCCAGCGAGGGCGGCCGCGCTGCCCGTGGCTGGTGTCGCCAGCCACGTGTCGGGATCCCCGGGCGCCAGCGACCCGAGGTCACAGCTCCCCATGCGCACCGGCCAGAACGCGGGCAGCGACGCACCCGGCGCCACGGTCACGGCCGGGGTCGGCGCCCCGGTGGGCGCCGCCAGGACGGAGGAGGCGGGGGATCCCGGGCTCGCGGCCGTCGCCGCAGGCGTCGGCGGCATGCCGGCGCCGCCACAGGCGGCGGCCAGGAGGGCTGCGGCCAGCACGAGGGGTGCGATCCGGGGCGAACGAGGTGGGCGCATGGGGGTGCTCCTCCGCTGGTGCGCGCCGCGCCACACTGCGGCGCCAGGCGGACCATCGGCGCACGCACCCCGCTGTCAAGGACCCGCGCACCGCGGCGGGGCGAGTGGCGGCGCCGGAACCCGCACCGGCAGGTCCGGACAGCCAGAGGCCCGACCGTCCGGGAGCACGGCGGGGTCGGGCCTCTGCGGGGTAGGCGAACAGCGGGCTGGCGGAGTCGGCGTCTTCGTGGCGGCGCGGACGGGGCGGTGCACGGTGCACCCGGCGGCCCCGCCCAGCGGCGAGCCTCGGGGGAAGGGTCCGACTGTCAAGTACCCGGGCGGATCAACTGCGCCAGGCCCGGTGGATAAATCAGGGCAGGGCTGGGACCCTGGACGATAGGCCTGGACATCGTCCGCCGCTGGCGGTCGATCGGTCCGGCCGGATGAGGTCACACACGCAAGATCGATGGCCGGGTCGTCGAGGCCCGACGCAGAGTCGTGCAGACTTCGGCGTCGACGCCCTCCCTACCCGCGCCGGCTCCGGAGGGCCTCGACGAGAAGCAGCAGCACCAGAAGTGGGACGGCGAGGACAGCGACGATGCCCATGTATAACAGTCCGTTCGCCAGCAGCGCGACGAGCAGGAGAACGACGATCGCGCCGAGGCCGATCAGGGACGGCGAGACACGCCGTGAGCTCGCCCGAGTCCAACTGCCGGATGAGGGACCAGGCGGGGCTGGCTGCGGTTCGCGCCGGGCAGCGAGCGCGAGGAGGGTGAGCACGAGCGGAATCCAGACGTAGGGGGTCACGACAGCGAAGGCGATCGCCATCACGGCCGCGGGCAGCCCGGACGTTCCCGAGAGCAGCGCGAGGAGCAGGACGAGAAGCCCAGTGAGGGCGGCGATGGCGAGTCTGGCGGGAGTCAGCGACCTCGCCCGAGGAATCTGCGGTTCCCGCTCGTCGCGTGCGGCAGCCACGATCTCATCCGGCGATCCCAGCCGCTCGAGCACGTTCCGCACCGCCGCCTCGTCGCCTGCCCCGGTCCCGCCCAGCGCGGCCCTGATGTGCTCCCGGACATCGGCGATCAGCTCCGCTCGGCGATGGGCGGGAAGCAGCCGAGCCGCTGCCGTTAGCTCGGAGATGTAAGCATCCACGAGGGCCTGTGCGGTCACGATTCCGTGCCCCCTTCTCCATCGGCGAGAAGAGCATCAACCGCGTCCCGGAACCCGATCCAGTCCGCCCTGAACGCCGCGAGGGAATGGCGGCCGGCCTCGGTGATCCGGTAGTAGCGTCGTGGCGGACCTCCGGCTGACTCGCGCCACTCTGCGCTGAGCAGCCCGTCGCGCCGCAGACGACTCAACAGCGGGTAGATCGTCCCCTCGCTCGTCACGAGTCCTCCCGCCTCCGAGAGACGCTGGATGAGGTCGAACGCGTAGGCCTCCTGGTCGCGAACGGCCGCCAGCACGCAGTGCTCGACGACCCCACGCCGCAACTCCGTCAGCCCATTCGGACGCCGACCCCGCGAGGCTTCCATGCGAGACATAGTAGCCTTGCGAGACAAGGTACTCACAGGGCCAATCGGCTCTCCGGAGCGCGCGAGGCTCGATGCACGCGATGTGCGATTGCCTGCCAGTTGGCAACACTTCGAGCCGGTCTCTGACCCTGATCAGGCGACTTGCCCAAGACCGAGCCTGGACGGGCCGCCCTTGCCCTGCCGCTGGCGGCAGAACCGGCAGCCGACCGTCAGCCGTGAACGCGCCCACGGCGACATCCGGTAGGGCGGGTGCTTCGGATCGGCGCAGTGCCAGGTCACGGCCTTGTCGTAGGTGATCTTGATGCGGGCCGGGCGGAGCGCGCCGTTCGCGACCGCGTCCCATTCGGGCAGCAGGTCGGGGCGCACGACGGCGAGGGCGTTGAGGCCGTCGGCTCGTTCGGTCGAGCAGCGTTGGCAGCGCGTCAGGCGTTTGGTCCGCTGGGCGACCTCGGCCTCCCACGCGTGCCCGCAGCGGTGACACTTCCAGTGGGCGCGCAGCCCGGACCCGGCGCTGAGCGTGAGCGGATCGACGCTGTTCGCCTCGGCGTCCCAGTCGCGCAGGACACGCGGGAAGTCGGAGAGGGAAAGGCCGACGACATCGATCGATGGAGTCCTGGAGCGCGAGACCGCGAGCGGCGGCAGGCCGGCGACCGCCCGCGCCCGGTTCTCCTCGGCGACCAGGGCGAGGACGGACCTCACCTTCGCGTTGGCCATGTAGGCGGTCGTGCCGGCGTGCTGGCGGGTATCGGCGGCCACGATGAGCGCCCCCAGCGAGCTGATCGCGTCCGCCCGGTCCTCGCCCGTGCCCCAGGCGAGGTGCTCGTCGCGCCTGAGCCGTCCCATCTCGCGCTTCACGATGGCGGCGTAGGTCGTCAGGTCTGCCTGCCCGGCCTGCTCGGCGCGCATGAGCGCGAGCAGCTTGCGCAGCCGCTGGGCGTTGCGCAACCGGAAGCGCCGCCTGCGCGGGAAGCGCCCATCGATCCAGTCGAGCAGGTGCTCGGTCGCGCCGTTGCTGCGCGGGGAGCCCGGGTGTGTCGCCCGCAGCCGGACCTGCTCGCGCACGAGGGCGTCGTTGTCGAGCCACCAGGCGGCGAGGTTGGCCGCCTGCTCCTGGTCGGCGAACTCGCCGAGCGCGTGCCAGTCTGTCTCCGACCAGAAGGCGCGCCGGAACAGCTCGGCATGGGCGTCGTGATCCGCGAAGATGCCGTCGCGGTAGGCGGCCTGCCGGAGCGCGCGTCCGAGGTGGAACTCGCAGGCGTAGAAGACCGCGCCGGGCCATCGCTGGCGGACCGCGGCCGCGATCGCCTGCGAGCCGTCGGCCACGACCCACTCGGGACCGGGACCGTCGGGATCGAAGCCGGAGAGGAAGTCCAGCCAGGATTCGGTCGTCTCGTCGCCCGCCACGTCGATCCGCCAGGCCAGCGCCGGCAGGCCCGGGTCGTCGGTGCCCGTGGCGGCGAGGATCGCCCCGCCGCGCCCCTCGGGATTCCAGCCACGAGAATGCGCGGCCAGCGGGTGGGCGCGAGCTGCTCGTCAATCCGGGGCGCGAACAGGTCGAGGTACCGGGCGGCGAGCGCGAACTCGCGGCTCGTCCGGCGCATCCCGTGGTAGTCCTCGACGTAGTGCTGGGACTCGAGGCGGACGGTGAGGCTCGCGCGGCGGAGGGAGGTGCCGCGTCCGGCCAGTTGGAGCAGGCGGGCGATCTCGTTGGCCGTGTGGAAGTGATCGGTGCGGGAGATCGGGCCGAGGGCGAGGCCGGGACGCACGTCGCAGGTCGGGCAGGCTTCGCCGTGGGGGTGCGAAGCCGCCGCCTGCCGCCGTCCGATCGAGAAGGTGTGCGGAAACGACCCGTCGGATGGCAGGCACTTCACGCGCTGGCGGCGGTAAGGCGTGCTCGCCCACGTCCGCCGACCCCACAGCAGGAGTCGCCCCGGATGCCCGTCAGGACACGCGGTCGGGCGGTTCTCCACGAGCTTGGGCGGTCGCCCCCGTGGTCGGGGTGCGGCCACCTCCGGCTTCTTCATGGTCCGGATCGTGCCCGACCCCCGTGCCAGCTTCTATGGCACAGACGTCCCTGGACCTACCCCGCTT
>JAJYDP010000219.1 GCA_021777365.1 Chloroflexota bacterium
CGGCGCGGCGCTGCTGCTTCCGTTCCTGCCCATGACGCCGGCGCAGATCCTGCTCAACAACCTGATCTACGACGCGTCCCAGACGGCCATCCCGACCGACACGATCGACTCCGACGTGGCGGCCGAGCCGGCCAGCTGGGACATCCGGGGCGTCGAGCGCTTCATGGTGCTCTTCGGGCCCATCTCGTCGGTCTTCGACTACCTGACGTTCGGGCTCCTGCTCCTGGTGCTGGGCGTCAACGAGACGGCGTTCCACACCGGCTGGTTCATCGAGTCGCTGTTCACGCAGATCCTGGTCGTGCTCGCGATCCGGACGCGGCGGAGCCCGTTCTGGCTGAGCCGCCCGAGCCGCGAGCTTGCGGCTGCGATCGTTGCCGCGCTCGCCGTGGCTGTCCTCGTTCCCCTGAGTCCCCTGGGGCCCGTACTGGGCTTCAGCCCGCTCCCACCGATCTTCTGGCTGCTGTTGCTGGGGATCGTGGTCGCGTACCTGGCGCTCGTGGAGACCGCCAAGCGCTGGTTCGAGGCGCGCCGGCGGCATGATCGGCCGGCGCGCCATGATCGGCCGGCTGTCACGCGACCGGTTCGATCGTCCCCGTGACGGTCAGGTCGGTCGCGTCGCTGGAGCTGACCACGTTCATGCGGTACTGGAGGCCTGCGTAGCCACCGGAGCCGATCCACGCGCCGGTGATGACGAGGTTGCCCTTCGCGTCCAGCGTCCCCTGCCAGACCCCGAGCCATGTACCGCCGACGTTGGGGATCTCCCCGGTGCCCCACCAATCGGCGCTGCCGTCCGCGCGCGCGTCGGAGTTGAAGCTCCGCGTCGAGTCGCCGCTGACGCGCTCGTCAGACATCGCCTCGAAGCAGCTCGCGAAGGCGTTTCGCGTCTGCTCGACGCCGGAGACGCTAGTGACGGAGCCTGCGGTGCCCAGCTGGGTCTGGCCGCACGCCTCCTTGCCGGAGACCGCGAGCGCCGCGATGATGGGCGCCGTCGGCTCGCTGGCCGGCACCGGTTCGATGGTCCCGGTGACCGTCCAGGTGGTCCCGGTGTCCGAGCTGGTCTGCGTGTAGCGGAACTGGAGCCCGTCGTACGCGCCGGTGCCCTTCAGCACGGCGGCCACCCGGTGCGTGGTGTAGCCCGGATCGATGATCCCGGTCCAGGCACCGCTCCACGAACCCTGGTCGCCGGGGAGGACCATCGTGCCCCAGATCTCGGCGCTCTGGTCCGCGCGGATGTCGATGCTGGCGTGCACGGTGGCGGTGCCCTGCAGCCGGGCATCCGCGGTGCCCGGGACCGTGCACTCCATGACGAGGCCGCGGACCTGGTCGATCGCCCCGACCTGGGTCTCGGTCGGCACGTCCGTTTCCCAGCACGTCAGCGTCGTGCTGATGGCGACCGGCGACCGCGCGGGTGTGGGCGCCGGCGTCGGGCTCGCGGTCGCCGCGGGTGCGACGATCCCGCCCGGGGCCGGCTCATTGCCGGATCGCCCGAGCATCACGGCACCGGACACGATGGCCACCGCCATGACGACCACGGCGACGATCGCCACGGCCAGCGAGCGGCCGGCGTGTCCGGCCCGCTGTGGCGTGACGGGTGTGAGATGCATGCTGTCCATTGCGCGCCTCCACAGGGCGGCGGAGGAGAGCCGTCGACGCGGATGGGTGCGGGCGTGGTCGACTGCTGCCGCAATCGCCCGGTCCGGGGCCGTGACCGGCCCGTCCTCGAGCCATCGAGTCAGCTGCGCGTCGAAATCGTCCTCGCGGTTCACGCCGTGTGCCTCCAGGCGACGACGCCCCTGGCGTCCGCCTCGAACGCGGCACGGAGACTCCGCACCGCGTAGTGCAGCCGGGAGCCCGCCGTGCCGGCCGGGATGCCGAGCGTCTCGGCGATCTCGGTGACCGGCAGGCCGACGAAGTAGTGGAGGACGAGGACCGCCCGGTGCTCGGGCGTCAATCGCCGGAAGCCCTGTTCGAGCTCGTCTCGCTCGACGATGCCGGACGCCTGGTCGCCGCCGACGGGCCCATCGGCGGGTGTGATCGGCCGGACTCGCGCCGTCCAGCGTCGGGCGCGCCGCGCCTCCCGGTAGCTCGCCCGAACGACGAGCCGGTACGCCCACGCGTCGAACCGCTCAGCGTCGCGAAGATCCGGAAGATCCTCCCAGACGTCCACCAGCGCCTGCTGCAGGGCATCCTCGGCACGGTCGGTGTCCCGGAGGATCCGAAAGGCGATGGCGTAGAGGCGGTCCGCGGCGAGATGGACCATGGCGGCGAACGCCTCCTGGTCCCCCCGCTGCGCCTGCTCCACGAGCTCGCGCTGCACCGTGCCGCTCCCCCCGAGCGCATCGACTGTGATGCGTTCACCGGTAATGGGGCGCGCAATGCGGCGATCATTCAAACCCCGCCGGCCGCCGCCGAACAGGGCCGTTCGGCGTGCCGGGGCCGCGTGGGCCCTGGCACGACTCACTGGCGGGCCGCCGGCACCCGAGGCCACCGTCGTCAGGCAACCCCGCGGCGGTGCACGCATGCACCGGAGCCGTCACGAGCGCGCCCTGTGCCACGTTTCTTCGTGTGCGCGAGGGGCCGATCGTTCCCCGCCGTTCAGGCGGCGTGTGACAGGCAGGACGGTCCCTCGCCATTGCCCCGCGGCGCGGCGGACCATGCGGCGCGCCGGGGCGCTCGGGCCGCAGGCGGCGCGTCGCGGCGTCGGGCCGCGCGACGGGCCGCTCAGGACGCGGGCGCCTGCTCCGTTTCCGTGGCCGGCTCCACGATCTCACCAGGCCGGCCCGTGCCGAGCACCGAGTAGTGCTGGACGTCGACCTCCAGCAGGCGGTCCTCGAAGCCGCGGAAGAGCACCGGGTCCCACAGCAGGTTCCGGCCGCCGACGGCCACGTAGATCGAAACCAGGTCCTGCCAGGTCGACACGACCAGGAGACGCGTGGCGTCCTCGTCCTCCTGGGTTGCCCAGGTCACGTGGACCAGCCCCGTCGGCCGCGAGTCAACGAGCTCCCGTACGCGGCGGAACAGCGCCGGCGCGTCGCTGGGGCGCACGCGAGCATGCAGGACGCGGAGGATCACGGGCTGGCCTCGAGGGCTGAGAGCGAGGCGGACTCGATCACGGTGCGCGGATTCTGCCGCCGGCGATGTTGCAGGCGCACAACAACGGAGACGATCGCCGGAGCCGCACGCCACTCCGGGCGCGACCCGGAATGGCGCCGAGGCGCGGCCGCGGAGATCAGGCCTGGACCGGAACCGCGCAGGTTCCCCCGCTCGCGAGGAGGCGCAGCCGCCAGGCAAGGGTCCCCGCGAGCAGCGCGAGCGACGCGGCGCCGATCAGGGGCTGCAGCGGCGCGAAGACCGTCAGCGCGCCGCTGGCACCCAGGAGCAGCAGCGCGATCTTGTTGCACAACGGGCATCCGATCGCGAGGAACGCCGCGACGCTGCCGACGGTCGCCGCCGTGGAACCGCTCGTCCCCGCCGCTGCCGGCGCGCCCGGGGCACCCGGGCCCAGCGGGACCGGGGCAACCGGGCCCAGCGGGACCGGGGCCATCGCCGCCGCGGCGACCCGCGCCGGCCGCCCGTACGTCGCGGCGATGAGCCCCATCATCGGGGCCGAGGCGAGCCAGACGGCGATGGCGAACGGCTCCGGCGGGATGCTCCGTCCGAAGACGGGGTTCGGGATGATCGCCGCGACCAGCCCGAACCCGAGCAGGGCCACGAGGCTCCAGGCCGACGCCTGGGCGACGAACCGTCGATCCCACACCGCGGCCAGCGACCGGGCCGACTCGCGGACGTACGAGGCCACCGAACACGCGACGGCCGCAGGGGGACAGCTCCGGTTCATCGCGTCCGTCCGGCGCGCGACATCGACCCGGCTCGGTTCCACCCTCGGTTCATCCGGGCGTCTCCCCCTAGAAGGTCATGATCTCGTAGCCGTCGAGTATCCGGCGCTCGATCTCCTGGCCCGCCGGGACCATCTCGGTGCCGGCCGCCTCGAGCCGCTGGGCCACGCCCAGTTGCTCGGCAACCGCTCGGCATGCCAGCGGGGCGGCCTTGCGCCGGACCGTCTCCAGCGGTTCGGCCAGGTCCGCCGGCGGGTCGGCCAGCAGCCGCTCGCTGGGGCCAAAGAACAGGACCCGGACGTCGGCCAGGGCGCCACGTTCAACCATGCGCGATGCCATCCGCACACCCACCGACGCCTTCACGTCGTCGGAGACGATCACCACGAGCAGCTTGTCTGTCATCGGGACGCGCTCCGGCTATCAGGCGGCGGCGACGGCGGCCGGCGACTCGCGCAGGATCGCGAGCAGGTCGGTCGAGTCGATGATGAGGTGGTCCTCCCCTTCCAGGCGGATCTCGGTCCCGGTGTACTTGGGGAAGAGCACGCGGTCTCCCACGCTGACCTTGATCGTCTCCGTGTCGTCACCGACCGCGACGATCTCGCCGCGCTGTGGCTTTTCCTTGGCGGTGTCGGGGAGCAGGATCCCGGACTTCGTCACGCTCTCCTCGGCGAGGACGCGGACGAGGACGCGGCTGCCGAGCGGCTGGACCTGGGTGGACATGGCAGGTGACTCCTTCTGCTGTGCGAACAGATGGCTGACGACGATGTGCGATCGGACTCGCGACGGCGATGCCGCCGGGAGATCCGGGTTCAGTTGACGGGCGAGCCGGTGACGGGCGAGCCGGCGCGGAGGCCGAGCAGGGCGTCGATGCGGCCCTGGTCGAAACCGACGATGGGGCGGCCGTCGATCTCGATGACCGGGACCCCCATCTGGCCGGTGCGCCGGACCAGGTCACGCGCGGCCGAGGCATCGCGGCTGATGTCGATCTCCCGAAACGGCACGCCCCGGGTGCGCAGGTAGCTCTTGGCGCGGCTGCACCACGGGCACGTCGGCGTGGTGAAGACCAGCACCCGATGGGGGCGCGCTGTTGTTCCGGTCATGCCTCGACCTCCAGGTTGGCGATCATGCGCTGCAGTCGCTCGCGCGCATCGGCGGCGACGGCGGCGACGGCCGCGTTGTCCACGATCCCCAGCGCGGCGTCCGGGTCGAGGGCCTCGACGATGGTCTCGCCGACTGCCTCGCGCAGCACCACGTTGCACGGCAGGAGCGCCCCGATCGACGGGTCGGCCTCGAGTGCCCGGTGCGCCAGCGGTGGATTGCAGGCCCCGAGGATGAGATACGGGGCCTGCTCGATGCCGAGCTTCGCCCGCATCGTGGCAGCCACGTCGATCTCGGTCAGCACCCCGAATCCCTCGGCCTTCAGGGCCGCTTCGACGCGCAGCCGGGCGTCGGCGATGGGCATCCGGAGGCGCGTGCCGAACGTGTAGCGCGTGCCTGTGGTCATGAGTCTCAACTCCGTGCGCTGGTTGCCAGTGATGCCGCCCGGCCGGGTCCGGGAACGGGCTCGCCGTGGGTGTCCCGGAGCGCGCGGCGGCCGACCAGGCGGTCGATGATCCGGCAGGCGTCCACGATCTCGGGATCGCTCAGCCGGTACAGGACGGTAGTCCCCTCGCGGCGGGTCTCGACGATCCCCGCGTGGCGCATGACGCCCAGGTGCTGACTCGCGTTGGCGAGCGTGACCCCGAGGACCGCTGCCAGCTCACCCACCGATCGCTCGCCATCGGCGAGCGCGTCGATCAGCGTCAGGCGCTTCGGGTCCGTCAGGACCTTGCAGACCTCCGCGTGGAGCCGGTACCGCTCCGCGTCCCGTTCGTCCATCGACCTCCGTCCGGCCTGTGTCCCGCGGCGCCGCCGGGTCGGCGGCGCGCGAGCTGCCACGTATCCTATCGAATATTGCGTGATTGCGCAAGTAGATGAGGACCGTCCCGGCGCCGGGACGGGACGCGTCCAGACGCCGGGTTGGCATCCTCCGCACCCCCGCGGGCATGACGCAGATTCAGGACGTCTTCAGGTTCGCGGCGCACCGTGTGGGGCACCGTCGGGGCGCGGGTGCGCAGGAACCCCTGCCCCGACGCGCGACTCGCCACCGGAGAGTGGCGAGCAGAACCGAACAGATCCCCGCGACGCCCCGCGGCCGCTCGCCCCCGCATCGGTCGCGGGGCTTCGTCTGGTCGCAGGGCTTCGTCTGTCAGGCGGACGTCCGCAGAACGGCGCATGCGAGCCGCCCACGGGTCCCACGGGCGTCCCGTACGGTTGGGGGGATGGACGGGGCGCGCCGGCCGTCGACACTGCACGTCGACAGCAGGAGGGACCGATGCAGATCCGATTCGCCGGCTACGCGGGGGACTGCCGGGTCTCGGCCACACTCGAACTGACGATGAACCGTCTCACCGACGCGCTGAACGCGGCGGATACGATCCTGCTCCGCGACGCCGTGCTCGAGAGCCTCGACGACGGGCGCCGGGTCGCGAGGGACCGCGTCGAGCTGGCGCGGAACGAGCTGTACGCGGTGGAGGCCACCGGTCCGTCCGGCAGCCGGCAGCGTCGCGTCCGCACGGTTCGTCACCGGATGCACGTCCAGCTCGGGCCGTACGGCGTGCTGGGCGAGCTCCACGCGCGCCCGGGGATCGCGCCGCTCCGCAGTCTCGTCCGCCGCGGCCCGATGGTGCCGCTGACCAACGCGACGATCGCCTACATGAGCGGCGGACAGCTCCAGATGCACGACGCCGGCACGTTGCTGGTCAACAGCGCACTGGCCGACTGGATCGTGGCACCCGAGCGAGAGGCGATCTACTTCCCGGGAGTTCGGACGATCCCCATCACCGCGTGATGGCCAGCAGCGGGCCTGCGCGTGGCCCGGCCCGGGGCGTGGCCCGGCGCCCGTGGGATGCACGAAACCGACGAGGTGAGCCGGCGCAGACCGACGGTCGGGTCGACGTGGTGCACGGGACGCACGGCATCGACGACGAGGCGGCCTTCCCGGTCGGACTCGTGCAGCCGGTGCACGGATACGACGGCCCGACGAGCGGAGACGGGCGCATTCGGTCGGTTTCATGCACCCGGTGCAAACCCGGCTGAACGCCGGGGATGGTCGAGCGGCAGCGGCCAGGTCGAGCCGAGGGCGGCCACGGTCGAGCGGCAGCGGCCAGGTCGAGCGGCAGCGGCCAGGTCAAGCCGACGGCGGTCATCCGTGACGGCGCGCGCCTCAGCCTGGAAACAGCTCCGGCGTCACCGCCCCGGCGAACCGCCGGTCGAGTTCGGCCAGCAGCTCGGTGTCGTAGGCGACCCTGGTCCGCAGCTCCATGGGTTGCGTGCGGCCGTCGCCGAGCGGCACGTCCAGGATGACCGGCGTCTGGCCCGGGCGAGCACGAAGGATCTCGCGAACCCCGGCGAACGCCTCCGCGAGCCGCTCGCCGGAGAGCGACCCGAAGCGCAGGTGGAGCGCCTCCCCGGACAGCGCCTCGACCGGTCGGGTCGGGGCGGCGGCCTGCCGTGCGATCGCGCGCTCTGCCTCGGCCGGGAGCAGGGGCTCGTCGTCGGAGAACGACGGTGGCTCCGGGAGTTCGGCCGCGGTCGGCGGACCGGCGCGGCGCTCCACGCCGCGGGCCGTGGGGGCCCTCCCCGTGCCCGCCGGCACTTCGATCCAGCGCTCGCCCAGCAGGCCGCCGCCCCGCAGGGGCGACACGAGGGGGATGGCACGGCGCACCGTGCCTCCGTGCCCGTTCGCGCCCGGCTGCCCGGACGCGCGTCCGTTCGTGGCCGCGCCCGATGCGGCCGGATCGTACCCGGAGCGCCCGGCCGCGCCCGCGTGTCCGCCCCCGTTCCCGTTGCCGCCGGCACGCAGGCCGTTCCATGCGCCCCCGGCGGCGGCTCCAGCCGGCCCCGACACGCCGGCAC
>JAJYDP010000220.1 GCA_021777365.1 Chloroflexota bacterium
GACGATCCGCGAGCTGCGTGCGCGCTGCCCGGGGATGGGCGTCGAGGTGCTGATCCCCGACTTCAACGGCGAGGAGGCACCCCTGCGGACCGTGATGGGGGCCGCACCCGACATCCTGAACCACAACGTCGAGACTGTCGCACGGCTGCAGAAGCCGGTCCGCAAGCGCGCCCGATACGACCGTTCGCTGGGCGTCCTCGAGCGGGCCAGGGCGTACGCGCGGGAGATCGCAGGGCGCGACGGCACCGTGCACACCAAGTCGAGCATCATGGTCGGCCTGGGCGAGGAGCGCGACGAGCTGCTGCAAACGTTCCGCGACCTGCGCGCCGTCGACTGCGACATCCTGACGATCGGGCAGTACCTGCGCCCGTCGGAGCAGCACCTCCCGGTGGAGCGCTACTACCACCCCGCGGAATTCGCCGAGCTGAGGGCCGAGGCGCTCGCGATGGGCTTCCGGCACGTCGAGTCGGGGCCGCTGGTGCGCTCCAGCTACCACGCCCGGGACCAGGTGCCGGACTCCGAGCGCCGGGCGCTAGAGCGGGCCGCGCTGCGGGCCGCCGCCGAGGCCGGGGGAGCGACGCTCGCGGACTGAATCCGCGGGGCGGGCCGCGAGGCGCACCGCTGCGCTCGCCGGCGTCCCTCCCGCTCGCGCCGGCGTCCTCGCCGGCGTCCTCGCCGGGCCCTCAGCCCCCTATCCTGCAGTTCTTGCTGCTCCGAACCGCTATGTCGGTTGCGGAGCCGTTCCTGGCCTCGTGCCGCTGTTGGCCGACCCGTTCCACGCTCACCACTGGGCAGACTGCGTGCCTTCGGGGTGCGATTCGGGTCGCGAACCGGACATACGGCTCGGCACGAG
The DNA here is from genome assembly GCA_021777365.1 of Chloroflexota bacterium. The sequence continues at coordinate 854 of JAJYDP010000220.1, forward strand.
AGCGATCTGCAGGAAGGTGCCGCTCGAGGCACGCAGCGCGCAGGCACGCGGCGCGGAGACATGCGGCCCGCAGGGACGCAGCGCGCAGGCACGGGCCTCCGCCTCTCCCCGAGGAGCCGCTCGCGGCGCGCGCGGACCGGCCACTCCCCGAGGAGCCGGCTGTGACGGCACTACCCGCCCCTGCCGGATCTCAGCTGTCCCGCGCGGCCATGGCCCGGGCGATGATCGCCTCCACGACCTCGGTCTTGGCGTCGGCGTAGTTCTGCACGTACTCCCACTGCCGCGAGGCCAGCTCGCGCTTGGTCCGCTCGTATCGCACCCGGTCCTCGTCGTGCGTGCGGAGCCAGTCGCGGAAGCCGAGGATCCGGTCGATCTCCGGGCTCCCATCGGACAGGACGTGCAGGTTGACATTCGTGTCAGGTCCCCTGAACACGCGATGCTCGTTCCAGTCGGGCTCGCGGATCACCAGGCGGTAGCCAACCGCCGTCAGCGCCGGCAGATATGCGGGTTCGTCGGCGGAGTCGCGGACGACCAGGAGCATGTCGATGATCGACTTCGCCGCGAGACCGGGGACCGACGTGGACCCGGTGTGCTCAAGGCGGACCACGCCGTCGCCCAGCGCGGTGCAGATCCGCGCCTCCTCGCGGGCGAAGAGAGCGGGCCACGCGGGGTCGTAGTCCACCAGCACCACCGGACCGTCCAGGCGCGGCGGTTCGACGACCCACGCCGCCCGGATCTCGTCCTCACGCATCTCGTGTCGTCCTGACTTCCGCTCGTCGTCGGCCACGCATGCCTCCTGGTGCCATCGAGGTGTGCGATCCGCCGCGCGGATGGCCACGGCGTCCGATCGCCGGGCCAGGCTGCCCCGCGCGGGCGGGATCGGGAAGGATACGCGATCAGGGCACAGCAGAGATCCGGCTGTGGTCGACCAGCCGGAGGATGGCGTCGACGACCAGGTCGGGCGGATCGTACTGGATCATGTGGATGCTGCCCTCACCGATCGTCAGGCAATGGTCGGTCGACAGGCTGCCGACGAGGTATCGCCAGGCGGCGATGAGGTCGGCCTCGGCGGTGTCGAACGGGCCTTCCCCTCTGAGCCGCTGATCGACGAAGAGAAGCCCGGCGCCTGTTCAAGACAGCCTCCCGGGACGCTCGGTCGCCGGAATCCCGACCTACCGAAGGGCGGCCGCAAGTGCCGTTCAGCGCCGGGTCCGCGCGAGGCCCGGCCGGTCAGGACGTGCTCGGGACCTCGACGAGACGGCCGTCCTGCCAGGCGTAGTCCCAGACGTCGATGCCCGGCGGCCCGATGCCGAGCGTCGTGAGCGTCGTGCAGATCTGGCTGCGATGATCGGTGCCGTGGTGCAGCGCCTGCGCGATGCGGACGCTCAATGGGGCGTGGCTCTCGGACCCGTCGTCGCGTCGTCGCACGAGTACGGCATCTGGGTCGAGGTCCTCCGCGAGCAGCGACGACCAGGCGGGTCCGTTGCGCTCCATCACGGCCCGAAGCTCCGCGAGGTCCAGCCCGTCCTCGTCGATCCGGGACACGCGGCCTCCTGTCACGACGGACAGGTACGAAGCGTCCGCGCCGACGAGGTGGCGCATCGTGTCCAGGATCGAGCCGTAGGTCCCCGGCGCGGCAGCCTCCAGTTGCCCCGGGTCGAGTGCGAGGCACGTGTCGATCAACGTCAGCGTCGCCCACACGTGGTGAGCGAAAGCGTCCTGCATCAACGGTCTGCTCATCTCGTTACCCTATCGCATGGCCCCAACCCCGCCCGCCGGCAGCGGCAGGAGCGTCGCCTGAAGCAAGCACCGTCTGGCGCGCCTGCCTCGTGGGACGAGCGTCACCCGCCCCCGGCGATCCTGGCGTGCATGCCGGTGATCAGGGTCCCGAGCACGCCCCTGGAGCGGGCTGGGGGAGGCAGCTTCCGGAGGGCGGCCCGAACCGACGGCGAGGCGTGGTCGAGCTGCCAGCGGGCCTCGTCGGCGACGGCGTCCGGGTCGCCGGGTGCGGCCAGGCCCACGGCCTTCGCGGCGTACGCGACACCACGCGCATGGGCCGCCATGTGGGCCGTGCCCGCAGCGTGACCTGCCGCCCGGGCCGCCGCAACGGCACGTGGGTCGCTGACCTCCCGCGCCGCGGCGTGCGCTCGAGCCGACAGGGCACGCACCGGTCCGATCCGCAACTCGCCCCGGGCAAAGGCCCGGACGCCATCGATAGCGTCGCGAGGGCGCATGTCTCCCGGCGCCTGTGCTTCGAACAGTGGCAGTGTCCGCTCGGCGCAGTCGGCGGCCCATACGGCAAGCACGCGCCGGTCGTCCTCGCCCAGGGTCAGCGCGCCCGGCTTTCGTTCCATCGGCCCGATTCTGCGGCGGAGCAGGTCGTCGTGTGAGTCAGGTGCACCGGTCTATGACCGGCGGCGCGGGCCAAGCCTACGATACGTCGATGCGCCACGCCGTCAGCGCCGTCGTCGTATCGCTGTTCGCGATGGTGTTCCTGCACGGCACGTGGGCCATCAGGCTTCTCAACCGCGCCTTCAGCAGGTACCTCGGCCTCGGTCTCCCAGGAGGCCCGAACGTGCTGCTGACTGTGCGTGGGCGGTCGACCGGCCGGCCGCGCTCCGCGCCGGTCTCGATGATGCAGTTCGGTGATCGGCGGTTCGTGCAGGCCGGCTTCGGCGAGGTCAACTGGGTCCGAAACCTCCGCGCCTCGGGGCAGGCGGTCGTGACGAAAGGCCGCCACACTGACTTCGTCGACGCGGTCGAGCTGGCTCCGGAGGCCGCCGGCGCCATCATGCGCGAGGCCCTCGCGCCCTACCAGCGGTCGCGGCTCCTGCGCGCCGTGGTCGGGCCAACGACCCGCCCTCCCGTCGGAGTCCTGCACTACTTCGGGGTGCGGATCGACCGGACCCTCGACGAGTACCTCGTCGACGCCCGACGCCGTCCGGTCTTCGAGTGCGTCGCGCAGGATCTGTGAACGCCGTGCTCAGCGGCGGACGCGAGGCGGAAGCGCCGGTCGAGCCGCTCCGGTGGGTCGGGCGGCATGGGCTGCCGGGTCGCGTCGTGGGGCCAGCTACTGCGACTTCTGACCGTTCGTCGTGTAGATCGAGATGTTGCCGGACTCGACGATCCACCCGAGGCTGGCCAGGATGGTGTCCTCCTGGCCGACCGCCGACCCGTCGGTGAGGTCGTACACGTCGCCGTCCCAGCAGGGCGCATACGGGACGAAATGGCACTCGTGCATGTACAGCCTTGCGCCCTGGGCGCCGGACGCGGTCTTGAAGTACTCGACGCGGTCGACCGGGAACTGGATGATCTGTCCCGACTTGGAGCCATCGATCCCGTAGAGCTCCAGGTAGCCGAACTGCACGACGCCCGACGTCGTCCGCACCTCGAACCGGGCGATCCAGGCCCCGCCCGATTCCGAGGCAACGATGGTGCCGTCGACGTGTTTCGTTGTGACGCTGGTCGTCGCGGCGCTCGCGATCGGCACCGTGACGAGCACGAGAAGCGCAGCCGCGCCGAGGACGATGAGCCGACGCATGTTGCCCCCCCCTCGGGACGCACGTCCGCGGGTCGGTCTCGCCAGTGGCTCGGCGCGGTCGAGGCGGCCTGGGCATGGCCGCGCGTCAACGCCCCCCCCTGTGCTCGGCCAGCCTTCGTCCTCCTGACCGCGCTGCAAGTGCCGAACGTTGCGAGCCTGGATCCGAAGCGGTGCCGACGTCCACCGGGGACGGGACACCGTAGTGGGCGACTCGAGTGTCACCCGAGGTTATCGACGGTCCCTCCTCGCGCCCCTCACTGGGCGGGCGAACGCCTCGCTCGCGCTGCACCTGTGGGGACGCGCTGCCAGTGTGACTGCGAGGTACCCGTGCGTCGACGGGGACCGGATCCAGCGTGACGTCAGCTCGGTGGGCGAGCGTGATCTCGCTTGAGTCTCAGGCTCCCGCGGCTCTCGCCCGCTCGATCTCCCGGAGCACCCCTGCCTCCAGGATTCCGGAATCCGTTGCGGCGGACACGAAGCGGAAGCCGCGATCGAGGAACGAGCGAGCCGAGGTGCCGTCGGTGCAGTACATGCCCGCGGCGATGCCGTGCACATCGCAGGCCAGGCGAACCCGCTCGACGGCCTCGGCGTGCCGGCGCGCCTCATCGGCCGTTCGTTCCGCGGCAACCACCGGCATCCCGAGGGACAGTGCCAGGTCATTCGGGCCGACCAGCAGGGCGTCCACCCCAGGCACCGACGCGATCGCCTCGACGTTCCCCAGGCCGGTCGTCGTCTCGATCTGCAGGATCAGCGCCGGCCGCACGAGATCGGCCGGATCGGACGGCCCCGGCAGACCGTGCGCCCGCATCGGACCGTAGGATCGGCTGCCTGCGGCTCCATGACGGCAGGCTGCGACCGCCGCACGAGCCTCGTCGGCCGTGTTCACCATCGGGACGACGATCCCGAGTGAGCCCGCGTCGAGCGATCGCCCGATCGCGGCCACGGCGTTCTCCGGCACGCGGGTGATGGCCGACGCCCCGCGACCCTCGATGGCGAGGAACAGCGCGATCAGCTCGCCGGACGTGGCTCTGCCGTGCTGCTGGTCCACCACGACCGCATCCGCGCCGGAGGCCGCGAGGATCTCCGCCACGACCACGTCGGGGACGGTCAGCCACGTCGCGACCACGCTCCCGCCCGATCGCCAGCGCTCGACCAGGGGATTGGGCGCAGGTAGTCCGGGTCCCATCGGTGCCCCTGGTGCGGTCGCCATCGGCCTTACAGGATCTTCGAGAGGAAGCTCTTGGTCCGCTCGTGCTGCGGGCTGGTGAAGAAGTGCTCGGGCGTGCCTTCCTCGATGATCCGGCCCTCGTCCATCATCACCACCCGGTCGGCGACCTCGCGGGCGAAGCCCATCTCGTGGGTCACCACGATCATGGTCATGCCCTCGCGCGCCAGCTCCTTCATGACCTCCAGCACCTCCCCGATCATCTCCGGGTCGAGCGCGCTGGTGGGCTCGTCGAAGAGCATGAGGGCAGGCTTCATGGCGAGCGCTCGGGCGATCGCCACGCGCTGCTGCTGGCCGCCCGAGAGCTGTGCCGGGTAGACGTCGGCCTTCTGCGCCAGCCCCACGCGGGTGAGCAGCGCCGTGCCCATCTCGGTCGCCTCGGGCAGCGGTGTCTTCCGCACCAGCAGCGGCGCCTCGATGATGTTCTCGAGGGCGGTCTTGTGGGGGAAGAGGTTGAAGCGCTGGAAGACCATGCCGATCTCCTGGCGCTGCTTCGCGATGTTCGACTCGCGGTCCTCGACGAGCTTGCCGTTGACCTCCCGGTAGCCGATCAGGTGGCCGTTCACGAAGATGCGGCCGGACTGGATCTTCTCCAGGTGGTTCACGCAGCGGATGAAGGTGGTCTTGCCGGAGCCGGAGGCGCCGATGACGACCACCACCTCCTGGCGCTTGACCGTCATCGACACGTCCGTCAGGACGTGCAGCCGGCCGAACCACTTGTTGATGTCGGTGGCCTGGACGACGATCTCGGTGGGCGGCTTCGGGACGCCGCCGATCGCCGCCAGGAGGTCGTGCGGTTGGACGGTCATCGGCCCGTCCCGGATGTCCGCCAGCGATAGCCGAGGAGCCGCGTCGCGATGCCGGGCTCGCCGGTAGTGGTCGAGCCCGGAGTGCCCTTCGCCAGCCGCCGTTCGATCCGCGCCTGGACGATGCCCCAGAGGGTGGTCAGGAGCAGGTACCAGACCGCCGCGGCGAGGAAGAACTCGAACGGCGCGAAGTACTGGCCCTGCTTGCGGGAGAAGATCGTGTACAGCTCGGGGACGCTGATCATGACGAGCAGCGAGGTGGTCTTGAGCATGTTGTTGAACTCGTTGCCGAGCGGCGGGACGATCACCCGCGCGGCCTGCGGCAGGATGATCCGCCGCATCGCCTGGGCATACGTCATGCCCAGCGACTTCGCCGCCTCGAGCTGGCCCGGGTCGATCGAGATGATGCCGGCGCGCACGATCTCCGACATGTAGGCGCCCTCGTTGACGCCCAGCGCGAAGATGCCCGCCTGGATCTCGCCCTCGATGCTGAAGCCGAACAGGTTGATCGGGGGCCACATGTAGATGCGGGCCACGCTCAGGCCGAAGAAGAAGAACGTGATCTGGACGAGGAGCGGTGTGCCGCGGAAGAACCAGATATAGAAGTTCGCCAGCAGGCGGAAGGGCAGGAACTTCGACATCCGCCCGAGGGCGCCGAAGACGCCCAGCACCACCCCGATGACCTGGCTGATCACGGAGATCGAGACCGTCAGCCAGAGCCCGTACAGGATCTGGTTGTCGGGGTGGAAGACCGAGTCGAAGAAGTAGGACCAGTGGTACTGGTAGGAGCCCTGGCCGGATGCGCAGCCGGCCGTCAGCACGACGGCGAGGACCCCGGCCAGCACGATGGCCGGCCGGGGTCCTCGAAGCTGCCTGGCGCGGGAGGGTGTCATGGCGCCTCCCGACACTGGATCGCTACTGACCGATGTAGTTGAGCTTGGCGGCCATCGCGGCGGTGATCGCGCCGGACTGGTCGCCGTACTTGTTGAGGATCTTGAGGTACGTGCCATCGTTGATCATCGAGATCAGCGCCTGCTGGACCGCGTCGCGCAGCCCGGTGTTGCCCTTGGCCACGCTGATGCCCTCGTCCGCCACGCCCAGGGTCAGCCCGGAGAGCTGGAACTGGTCGGGGTGCTGGACGGTGTAGTAGCCGGCCACCGGCGAGTCGGCGAAGTACGCGTCGACCTGCCCGGCCTGCAGCGCGAGCAGCGCGTCGCTGTCCTTCTGGTACTCCTTGACGTTGATCTTGGCCTTGCCCGCCTTGACGCACGCCGCCGAGAGGCCCTGGCCCTTGTAGCTGCCGGTCCCGTTCAGGTAGTCCGCCTCGGACGTGCCGCTCTCGCCCGCGAT
>JAJYDP010000221.1 GCA_021777365.1 Chloroflexota bacterium
TCGCTCACCGTGGGGCTCGCAGTGGCCGTCGCCGAGGCCCTGTCTCCGGTCGGCCTGGACAACCTCGCGATCCCGATCGTCGCCGCGGCGGTCTCGGGTGCCGTCGGCACGCCGTGGGGGCTGGCCGCCGTCATCCTCCTGCTCGTCGACGCGGGCGTCGTCGTCGCGGCACGGCGCGGGCGGCCGCCGCTCCAGCCGCTCCAGCTCGGTCGGCTCCGATGACACGCCCGATCGCCGCCCCGGTCCTCGAGCTGCGGCCCGACGAGCTCGCCGAAGCGGGCTGGGCCTCCGCCCCCTGCGCGACCACGGCGGAGCGGGCCGCCGCGTCGCCGGATCGCTTCCTGGCTCCCGATCACCCGTTCCTCCGCGAGGGAACGTGGCGCGCGTTCGTGGCACGGGAGGGGTCGGCCTCGGTCCGCGTCGTCGCAAGCCTCGATCCCCGACAGCGCGTCGACGGCGCGGCGATCGGCTCGGTCGGGTTCGTGGCTCTGCGCGGGGACGTGCGCGCGGCGCGCAGGCCCCTGCGTGCCGCCCTCGCCGCGGCGGAGGCCTGGCTGTCGGCCAACCGCGCCGCGGTCGTGCGCTGCCCGGTCCAGTTCTCGACGTGGTTCGGCCACCGCGTGATGACGCACGGGCTGCCCGCCGCCGGCGGTCCGCCGCTCTTCCCGATGGAGCCACCGCCGGCGCCCCACCTGGCCTCGGTCCTCGAGACCCGCGGCTACGGCGTCGCACATACCGCGGGCTCGTACCGCGTCGACGTGGGCCGGTGGATCGCCGGCACGCGTCGGGGTGAGGACCGGCTCCGCGCCTCGGGATTCCGCGACCGGCCGGTCGACGTGGAGCGCCTGGACGACGAGCTGCGGGCGGTGCACGCGATCTCCGTGGCGTCGTTCACCGCGAGCTGGGGGTTCGCGCCCATCGGCTTCGCGGAGTTCGCCTCGATCTACCGTCCGCTGCTGGCGCTCCTCGATCCCGGGTTCGTCCGGATCCTCGACACGCCGGGCGGCGAGCCCGTGGGATTCGTGTTCGCCTTCCCCGACGGCCGGACGGACGGCGATGCCGCTCCACGGTTCGTGGTGAAGACGGCCGCCGTGCTCCCCGAGGTGCGGCGCGCGGTGCCCGGCGTCGGGATGGGCCTGACGGTCGCCGTCCACCGCCTCGCGGTCGCACGCGGGTGCCGCGTCGCCCTGCACGCGTGCGTGGCGGATGGGGCGTACTCGCAGCGCGTCTCGGCCAGGTGGGGCGATCGCATCCGCACCTACGCGACGTACGAGAAGGTGCTCCGATGACGTCTGCCGCGGGTGAGTCGAACGTCGCCCGGTTGCTCGGCGAGCAGGCGGCCGCCCACCCGGACCGGCCGGCGCTGATCCGCGGGGACGGGACCACGCGCATGACGTTCTGGCAGCTCGCCGGTCGCGCGGACCAGCTGGCGGCCGGCCTGACCGATCGCGGCCTGCGGCCGGGCGACCGCGTGGCGGTGCTGGTTCGCGACCGCGGGGAAGCCGTCGCGATCGCGGCCGCGGTCCTGTGGGCCGGCGGGGTCCTCGTGGCCCCGCCGACCGCTCGCGGATGGCGCACTGCCCTCGAGAGCAGCGCCCGGGCCAGGCCGGCGGCCGTGGTGGCCGATCCCCTGACGTGGCTCCTCGCCGCCGCCTTCGGTGGGCTCGCGCGATCGCGCCTGCGGGTCGTCGCCGCGCGTGTGCGGTGGCCCGGGTTCGTGTCGACGGCGGATCTCGCCCGAGCAGGGACAGCGTCGCGACGGAGCGGGCGCGGGTCCGGCGATCCCGTGCCGCGGCCGCCCGACGCGGCGGCGCTGCTCAGCTGGACCACCGGCTCGACGGGCCGCCCGCAGGCCATCGTCCGGACCCACGCGGTCCTGGCCGCGCAGCATGCCGCCATCGACCGGCTGCGTTCGCCGCGGCCCGGGGACGTCGATCTCCCGGGGCTCCCCAACGTGGCGCTGCACGACCTCGCGAGCGGCGTCCCGGTGGTCCTGCCACCCGCCGGCGACGGTCCCGGCGGCGACCGGCTCCGGGCCGTGGTCGTGGCCGCCGGGGCCACGACGGCGATCGGCTTCCCGTCGCTCTTCGAGCGGCTCGTCTGCGGGGCGCCCGACGGTGCGCTGCCGCTGCTCCGGTCGATCCACCTCGGCGGAGCACCGGTCGACCCGGGCCTGCTGACTCGCCTCGCGGCGGTGGCCCCGAATGCCTCCGTCACCGTCGTCTACGGCGCGACCGAGGCCGAGCCGATCGCCGCGATCGGTGCACGCGAACTGCTGCACGCGGTCGCCGGGGCACGGCCGGGGTGCGGGCTGCCGGTCGGAACCGCCTGCGAGGGACTCGAGATCCGCCTCGCGCCGCCGGAGACCTCGCTGTGCACCGGCGGACCGGCGGCGGACTCCAGGCGCGACACCCGGCGGCCACCCCCAGCCCGCGGCCGAATCCTCGTGCGCGGGGCGTGCGTGGCCCACGTCCCGTCGCGGTCGGATGCCGACGGCTGGCTCGACACGGGGGACGTCGGAGCGCTGGATGGCGGCGGCACGCTGTGGCTGCTCGGCCGCGCCTCGAGTGGAACCGTTGCCGGCCCACCTGGCGCCGGCCGGCTGTTCCCCCTCGAGGTCGAGGAGCCGATCGCCGCGCTCCCCGGCATCGCCGCCGCGGCCGTCGTCTCAGTGGCCAGGGCCGGGCAACCGCGCGCGCTGCTCGCGATCGAGCCGGCGGACGGGACCGGCGGGCCGTCCGCCGCGTGCGCGGCCAGGTCGTTCGCACAGGACCGCGGCTGGGGCATCGACTCGGTCGTCGCGATCCGCCGCCTTCCCCGCGATCGGGCGAGCGGCAAGGTCGACTACCGCAGGCTGCGCACGCTCATGCCCGGACGCGGGACGGGAACGGCCGCATCCGGGGGACGCGGGCTCGTGCCGTGGGCCCGGACGGGCGCGAGCGGACGGGCGCGCGGGAACGAAACCCGGGGCGAGGGCCGAATCTGAGGTATCCACCGGCCCGGATCTAGGGCGAGTGCCGGATGCGGGCGGTGGTGCAGGCATCGACCATGACGTCATGGCGGGAGGCGCCGACACGCGGTCCAGACCAGGTCGCCGGGGCCGCGCCGAGCCACTGGCGAGACCGGCCCGCCGGATGCCGGACACCCGTCCGGCGCAGGGGGTAACGCGATGAGTGCGACCGCGCGCTGGATGCGCGCCGCGTTGACCGTGTTCCTGGCCACGGCGCTGCTGGCGGCCATGCCTGCACCCGCGAGCGCCGCGACCGTCAGCCATGCCTGGGGCGCGAAGCTCGGCAGCGGCGGCGCCAACGGCACCGCCACGCTCCAGGTCTATACGTCCGGGACGGGCTCGCTGTCCCTCAAGCTCGCGAAGCTGCCGGCGGCGGCGAGCCTGGCCGTCACGCTGCACCGGGGCACCTGCGCCTCGACCGGCACCGTGCTCATCAGGCTGCCCGCCATCCGGACCACGAGCACCGGCAGGGCCGCTCGCACGACCGGGCTCACCGCGAGCCAGGCGACGGCCGTCATGAAGGCGACCGCGGGCTCCGGCAGGATCGCCGTGCGCGTAGGGACGGGCAGGGCCGCACGGTGCGGTGCCTTCGCCACGTCGCCCGTGCCGCCCTACGTCTCCGCGGCGATCACGGTGGGGCGCGGACCATCGGGTGCGGCGATCGCGCCGAACGGGGTCTGGGTCACCAACTGGTACGACAACACCCTCTCCCGGATCGACCCGAACACGAATCGTGTCCTGCAGACCCTGTCGCTGAACCCTGGCAGTGATTCCACGGCCGGACCCGAGGCGATCGCCTACGGAGCCGGCTCGCTCTGGGTCACGGTCACGGTCGGCGATGACGGCACCGGCAGCGGGCAGCAGGCGGGATCGCTGTTGCGGGTCGACCCCGTCAGCGGCGAGCAGCTCGCGACCATCCCGGTCGGACGGGGCGCCTACGCCGTGGACGTCACGGCCACGGCGGTGTGGGTCCCCGCCGCCGACGACGGCACGATCACCCGGATCGACCCGGCCTCCAACACGGTGGTCGCCACCATCCCGGTCTGCATCCAGCCCCTGGGCGTCGTCTCCGCCTACGGGGCCGTCTGGGTGTCGTGCGCGGACGGGTCTCTCGACCGCATCGACCCGGCCGGCAACCGGCTCACGGCCACCATCCGGACCCAGGAGACGGGTGCGTTCGTAACGGCAGGCGGAAACGCCATCTGGATGGCGAACCCCGGATACGCGGATGCCGACGACGGCGGCATCAGCCGGGTGGATCCGGGCACGAACGCGGTGACCGCGAACGTCGCGGTCGGGCACCATCCCGGCCGGGTCGCCTTCGGCGGAGGAAGCCTCTGGGTCGGGTTGATCGATACGCCGTCCCTGGTCCGCGTGAACGCGGCGACCGCGGCGATCCAGGCCCGCCTCAACGTCACCGCGCCGGCGTACGCGCTCACGGCCACGGATCGCACGGTGTGGGCGGTCCACGACCTGGACGCGGGCACCGCCGGCTCGGCCACGCCGCCAGGGAAGGTCACGCGCGTCGACTACGTCGGCAGCGCCCAGGGGCCCATGCAGACGCCACCCTTGCCACCGCGCAGCACGCCGGCGCCGACACCGTCACCCGCCGCGCCGGCGTCACCGACGCCGACGGCCGGGGGCACGCTCTTCGCGGGCACCTACTTCATGCTGTCGCTGCCGAGCGGCTGGACCGTCCTGCCGCCGGACCCGAGCGCCCCCGAAATGTACGCGTTCGACGGGCCCGGGAACATGGCGGCACTCGTGAGCTCGGCGCCCGGCGGCGTTTCGCTCGACATGCTGACCGCCACGATGATCGCCTACGTGAAGACGCAGGGCGCGGGCGAGCCCGAGACAACCAGTGCGATCGCCATGGGAGGCGTGCCGGGCCGCCTGCTCGAGTACCACCTGCAGCTGGAGGGCGTGGCGACGCACGAGCTGTTCGGGCTCTGCGTGCACAGCAACCGCGCGTACATGTTCATCCTCATGGACACGGCCGGTAACGAAACGCTCGACCGCGCCACCTTCACGGCGCTCATCTCCGGCTTCCAGTTCACCTCTGCCGGCTAGCACGACGCCTCGTCCGGCTGGCGCCGAGGGCCCTTCCTGCGGCGGCGGCATCCGGGCCGCTGCCGGAGCCAGGGCCTTCGTCGTCTCCGGTCGCCGCCTCCGTCTCGCCGCCGGCCGTCCCGCGCTGCCACGGGCGACCAACGGCCCTTGTGACGGCCGCCGGGAGCGGCCCACGATGGCGCGGGAGGCAGGATGCAGCGGGCTGGCCGCGTCTCGCTCGCATATGCGGTGGCGTTTGTCGCGTTCCTCGTCGTGCCCGTCGCGTTCCGAACGCAGGCGCCGTGGCCGTTTCCGAAGGGCGTCTACTGGCAGGAAGTCCTGGACCTGCTCACGCCGGTCGTGCTGATTCCGCTCTCGTGGCTCCTGTGCTCGCTCGACGACGCCGGCACCCGGCCGGGCAGGGGCGTGCAGCTGGCGTTCCTCGTGATGGCGGCGGTCTGGGTGGAGGGCCAGGGCGTGCACCTCGCCGCCAACTCCATCGCCCGCCCGTGGGAGCACGCCCCCGCGCCGACCGGCGCGCTCGCCGAGTGGTACGACGGGATCCTGAGCCACTACCTCTGGCACGTCGGCATCGTCGGGATCTGGGCGATCGCGATCGCGCGCTCGCTGGCCCATCCGATCCGCGACCGGCTCGCGCCCCGAACCGAGCTCGTCGCCGCCGCGCTCGTCCTGGGCGTGACGTGGTTCGCGGTGATGATCGAGAGCGGCACAGAGCCGCTGACGCTGCCGTTCACGGTGGCGGCGCCGCTCGTGGTCGCCGTGCAGGGGCGGCCACGGATCGCGTCGACGCCCGTGGCGTCGTTCCTGGGCGGTGCGTTCGCGGTGAGCCTCCTGCTCGTCGCCGCGTGGGCGATCCGCTGGGGCGGGCAGCTGCCGCAATTCACCGAGGTCGGTCTGCTCTGAGGCCGGGCCGCAGCGGATGGCGCCCCCGAGACCTCCGGAACCCGCCACGTCCTCCCGACCTGCTCGTCGGCTACTCGAAGGCGGCCATCCTCGTCACGTGCGTCGCGCGGGGCAGCAGCGTCGTGGCCAGGGCCGACAGCACCGCGGCTCCGGCGGCCAGCGTGAACGCCAGGCCCAGGCGGGCGTAGTCGGTGCCGACGAGCGCGCCCACCAGCACCGGGCCGAGCGCGCCGCCGGCGGTGGAACCCACCCCCCAGACGAGCGCATTCGCGAGGGAGGTCGCCCGCCGGGGCACGTAGTCGTTGACCAGCGAGAGGAGCAGGGGGAAGCCGCTGAACGTGAAGAACCCGAAGACGAACAGCCACGCCTCGCCGGCCCAACCGGCGCCGGAGACGGCGAGGTAGACCAGGATCGACGCCGCGGACCCCAGCGAGGCGAGCGCCAGGACCCAGCGCTTGTCGACCCGGTCGACGAGCACCCCGAAGAGCGGCTGGCCGACGATCGCCGCCGCGTACATGATCGTGACCGCGAACCCGAGGTCGGCCGAGACGCCCAGGCCGCGCTGGGTGGCGAGGTACGTCGGGATCCAGGCGGCGATCCCGCGCGTGGCCACCGAGCGCAGGAAGGCGACCCCCGTGAGCACGACGATCCCGGGGGTCAGCACGCCGCCCGTCCCCGCCGCGTCGGGCGGCGGCTGCCGGGCCGGCGGAGCGTCGTGACGCGCCCGGGCGTGCCCTTGCGCCGGAACCCGAGTGCCGAGCCACACGGCCGTGGCCGCGGCGAGCCCGACCAGCGCGAAGGCGGCGACGGAGCCGTACCCGCCGATGGCGGCCGCGGCCAGAAAATAGAGCGTCGGGTAGAGCGCTCGGCCGAGACTCCCCAGCGCGCCGTTCACCCCGAGTGCCACGCCCAGGCCCCGGTCCGCGAAGGCTGTCTGCAGCAGCGAGCCGCCGAGCGGGTGGTAGAAGGCGGCCCCGGTGCCCGTCAGGAACGCGGCGAGCATGAGCGTGACGACGAGGAGCGCCCCGCCCGTTTCGACGAGTGCGACGTAGAAGCCGATCAGGCCCACGGAGAGGACCGCCAGCCCGAGTGCCATGAGCGAGCCCGGCCGCCCGAGGCGGTCGGCCAGGCGCCCCGCGAACACGCTGAGCACGGCGGTCGACGCGTAGAAGACGAGGAAGAGCGCGGTGATGATCGCCGGGGACATCCCCGGACGGGTCGCCACGATGGCGGCGATGACGGGCACGAAGAAGACCGTGCCGTCGTTGATGAAGTGACCGAGCGACGTGAGGGCGAGGCCGCGACGCCGCCCGATCTGTCGATCCATGCTGGTCGATCCCCTGCTGCTGCCACGCGCCCGCCGTCCGGCCGGTCCCGCGGGTGGAAGCGCTCGCCCCCGACGCCGGGCCGCGGAACCGCGCGACGGGTCCGCGCGCGTGATCGCAGGGCAGCGTGCCACCGCGACGGGACCGCCCGCCAGCGTCGGCCCGACCGAACGAGGCTACCCGACCGGGTGGGACCGGAGCGCCGGAGCGGGCCGTCTCAGGGAGCCTGCGTGCCCCCGTTCTCCGCCTCGGCATTCGGCGCGGCCCACTCGGCATCGGCGGCGACGGCGGTCGCCCGACCCGACGGCAGCAGCAGGGAGAAGAGCACGCCGATCAGCACGAACCCGGTCGCCGAGAACCCGGTCAGGCGGGTGGCATCGACGAACGCGTGCTCGATCGGC
>JAJYDP010000222.1 GCA_021777365.1 Chloroflexota bacterium
CGCCGCGGTCGTGCTCTTCTGGGCGCTGGTCGTGAAGCTGACCCGGGACGCGGACGACGATCCGCAGGCGTTCCGCATCGTGAGCGTCCTGCTGGTGATCGCGTCCGCCCTCTACATCGTGCCGCAGGTCTACGGGCTCGAGGCGGGCGGCGAGACCGACATCTGGAACACGTTCGGCGGCCTGGGCTGGGTGCCCGGCGTCCTGTCGGCCAACCAGGGTTGGCTGAACCCGGCCGCGTGGCCGATCCTGATCGTCAGCCTGATCCTGTTCGGGCTGACCGGCGGCTACCTGTTCACGAAGTTCCTGCTGCAGCTCGGGCGCGAGGAGCTCCCGACGTCGCAGCAGGCGATGCCGGTGTCCGGCGAGGGGATGCCTGGCTGACATGCCGGCCCGGCTCGGGCGAGGGGCCCGGGCGGGTCACGCTGACTCTGCGGCGTTCCGGGCAACGACCTCCTGACGGCCAGGGCCCGGGGCGCATTCGGAAGGGGGCCGATGGGCGGCGGAGACGCTGCCCATCGGTCTTTCTGTCACGGGATGTCGACCAGCACCTTCCCCGGAGCGTGGCGCTCGACCGCCTCGTGCGCCTCGGCGATCTCGGCCAGCGGGAAGTGGAGCTCCGGGAGCGGCCTGAGCGCGCCGGCGCGCAGCGCGTCGGTGATCTCGTCGACCGCCTGGTCCAGCATCGCCCGCGTGAGGTTGTAGACCAGCACGAACTCGAGCCGGGCGTTGGCGGCCATCAGGCGGCGGACCGGAAGGATCGGATCGGGCGCGTCGCTCGCATACGCGACGACCGTCCCGTGCGGGGCCAGCACGTCGAGGTCGGCCGCCAGGTTCCCGGCGATCGCGACGTCCACGATCCGGTCGATCCCTTCGGGCGCGATCGCGCGCACGGCCGCGGCGAAGTCGGGCGCCCGGTAGTCGAGGACGTGGATCGCCCCGGCGGCGGTCGCCAGGCGCCGCTTCTCCTCCGAGCTGACCGTCGCGAGCACCCGTGCCCCGCCCAGGGCCGCGAGCTGAATCGCCGCGTTGCCCACCGCCCCCGCGCCGCCGGTGATCATGACCGTCCGTCCCGCCACCGGCCCGCCGGCAAACACGCAGCGGTGGGCGGTGATGAAGGGGATGCCGAGCCCTGCACCCTGCGCGAACGAGACGCCGTCCGGCAGCGGCACGGCCTGGTGTTCCGGCACACAGGTGTACTGGGCGGCCGTGCCGTTCCACCGCCCGGCCGCCGCGTGATAGACCCAGGCGCGCTGCCCCACCCGGGCCGCGTCGACGCCCGGCCCGACCCCGTCGATCTCCCCGGCCCCGTCCTGGCCTGGGATCTGTCCCGATGCCGGGAGTGGCCCACCGGCGGACCGTGACTTCCAGTCGGTCGGGTTCACGCCCGACACACGCAGACGCACCCGGACCTCGCCCGGCCCGGGCTGCGGATCCGGGATGTCGGCGATCCGGAGGACGTCGCGAGCGGAACCCCGCTCGGTGTAGACGGCAGCCTGCATCAGGTGCACCTCCTGTCGAGGCCGAGACGGGCGCCGGCGCGGAGAGCCCCCTCCGTTCCCCGGCGACGCCGATGCATCATGGCACCGGCGCCGCGCCGGTGCGGCTGGCCCCCGCCCCCGAGGGGCCGTACCCGGTGAGCTCCACGTAGGCCTGCCCGCCGAGCCGCTGCCCGCCGCGTTCGGCCGATACCACCTGTGACCCTTCCCAGTAGACGACCCCGGTCGTTGCGCGCGTGTCGAGCTCCTGGTCGGCGACCGTTGGCTGCAGGTGGATCGTCAGCGCCTGTGCCGGCAGTGTGATCGTCCAGCCGGCCGGGTACGTCGTCCCCGTACGTGGGCTCGTCCAGTGCGCGGTCACCTGGACCATGAACTGGGACCGGTCCAGGTGCTCGTACGTGCCATCGGGATGCACCAGCGTCCCGTACACGAGCGGGTAGGCGCCCGACGCGTCGCGCACGAGCGAGAGGGTCAGGTCGGTGCCGTCGGCGAGGTTGACCGCGAACCAGTCCCAGCCTCCCGCACCGACCGCGATGAAGTTGCCCCACTGGTGGTCGAACCACGCCTCGCCCTGCACCTGGAGCCGCTGGGCGCCGATCGTCAGGACGCCCTGCGCGGCCATCCGGGTGCGCGAGTAGTAGTAGGAGCCGCCCGCGACGCCGAAGTCGATCCAGCCATTGCCGTCGTGAAGGACCGGTGGCCGGCCGCCCGAGTCGAGGCGCAGCTGGAGCCCGAAGCCGGCGGTGGCGCCGGTCGCGCTGATCACGTCGTGTCCGCCGATGCCCGCCATGACCCAGGGCGACCCCGACGAGCCCGATGCGCCCGACGAGCCCGATGCGCCCGACGAGCCCGATGCGCCCGACTGGCCCGGCGACGGCGATTCACCGGACGGGACGGCGCCCGTGGCGCCCGGCACACCAGCGATCCCCAGCGCGAACCCCGCTCCCGGGCCGATCCCCGCCGGGAGGGACAGGCCGCCCAGCGACAGCCCCGATCCAGGGGTCGCCGCACCGACCGGCGACGCCGAGCCCCCCGCCGGTCCCGGAGCCGCCGCATCCGCCGGCGACGCCGAGCCCCCCGCGAGCTGCGCCGCCACCAGGTCGACCTGGGGCCCGATCTCGGATCGCTGGTCGTAGACGAACCGTTGCCCCGACTCGTCGGTCAGGGCGAGGTGCGACGCCCACGAGACCGGGAACGAGCCCCGTTCGGCGCGGAAGATCACGAACTCGAACCCGAACCGCTGGCCCGACGCCGCCTGCAGGTGGCCGGTGTAGTACCACCACTCCGTGAGACGGTCGTGCGGAGCCTCGTCGCGCGGGAACGAGAGCGGACGAGGATCGCTCGCAGGGGTCGGGGACGGAGCGGCAGCCGGAAGCGGCGGTCGCGGCGTCGGATCGGTGCCCAGCAGCCGGCCCTCGGGCGAGCACGCCGCGAGCACCAGCGCAACCACCGCCATGAGCGCCACCACCTGGACGATGGTCGCCCCTTCGATGAGCGGCAGCCGCGATTCCACCCAGCGCGCCAGCCTCCGGGGGATCCACCAGTTCCAGTCGCCCAGCAGGCGCATCGTCGCCGGGACCAGCAGCGCGCGTACCACCGTCGCGTCGAGCGCCACCGCGATCGCGACCCCCAGCCCCAGCGCCTTGATCAGCACGATGTCGGCGAACGCGAACGACCCGGCCACCACGACCACGATGAGCGCGGCGCTCGTGACGATCCGGCCCGACCGCTCCAGGCCCCGGGCCACCGCCTCGCGGTTGTCGCCGGTCCGGTCGTAGACCTCCTTCATCCGGCTGAGGAGGAACACCTCGTAGTCCATCGAGAGGCCGAACAGCACGCAGAACAGGATCACCGGCTGGGTGGTTTCCACGAAGCCGAGCGGGCTGAACCCGAGCAGCGCCGAGAGGTTCCCGTCCTGGAAGATCCACACGAGCGCGCCGAAGCTGGCCACGATCGAGAGGCTGTTCATCACCAGCGCCTTGAGCGGCAGCACCGCGGATCGCAGCAGCAGGAACAGCACCAGGTACGTGGTGAGCATGATGAAGAGCGCCGTGCGCGGGAACTCGGCAGCGACCGCGTTGACCACGTCCGCCACGTCCGCCGCGCCACCCGCGACCTGGACGGTGATGCCCGGCGGCGGCGCCAGCGCGGACGACGGGTTGCGCAGCTCGTCCACCAGCGTCCGGAACGCGGTGCGGTTCGGGTCGTAGGGCGTGTACACGGAGAACGTGGTGAGGTCGCCGCGCGTGGTCGCCTGGAGCTCGCTCGCGGTGAACCGGTCCGGCGGCCCGTCCGGGGTCGAGTACAGCAGCTGGTACTGCGCCCGAGTCAGCCGTGGGTCGAGGTTCACGATGCCCTCGACTCGCACCACGCTGGGATCGGCGGCCAGCCGGCGGGACCAGTCGTAGAGCTTGCCGATGTTCGCCGGCGTGTCGACCGGGCCGGTGGTGTGGATCGCCAGCAGCAGCGGGTCGAACTCGCCGGGGCCGAACTCGCGCACCAGCAGGTCGTACGCCTGGCGGGACGGCACGCTGGGCGGCAGGATGCTGGCGTCGGGCGCGTTGAACCGGGCGTGCAGGAAGGGGAGCCCGACCAGCACCAGGATCGCCAGCGTCGGCACGAAGACGCGGACCGGGCGGGCCATCACCCAGCGCGCGAGCCGCCCCCAGCCTCCCTCGGCCGCCTCCGGGTCGCGGTGCCCGAGGCGCCGGACCGCGAGCGCGTCGATCCGAGGCCCGGCGATCGTCAGCAGCGCCGGGAGCAGGGACATCGCGGCGGCCACGTCGAGTCCCACCACGATCGCGCCGGCGACCCCCACCGACCGCAGGATCATGAACTCGAACAGGACCAGCCCACCCAGCCCGAGCAGCACGGTGAGCCCGCTGAAGAAGACGGCTCTCCCGGCCGACGCGACCGTCACCGCGACGGCCGACTCGACGGCCTCCCGGTCGACCGATCCGTCCGCACGCCGGCCACCGCCCCGGCGGGCCAGTTCCTCGCGGAAGCGGCTCGTCATCAGCAGCGAGTAGTCCACCCCCAGTCCGAGCCCGAGGAGCGTGGTCAGGTTGAGCACGAAGATGCTCATCGGCGTCAGGCTGGCGAGCACGAAGATGATCGCGAGGGAGAGGGCGACCGCGGTCCCGCCGACCGCCAGCGGGACGGCCGCAGAGACCACGCTGCCAAAGACGAGCAGGAGCGCGATCGCGGCGAGCGGGAGCGACACGATCTCGCTGCGCCGGAGGTCGGACTCGGAGACGGTCTGGATGTCGCCGTAGAACGAAGGCCCTCCCGCGAGGTACGTGCGGATGCCGGGCACGGGGACAAGGGCGGCCTGCACGGGCGCCAGCGCCTGGGGCGACTGGTCCGGCTGCAGGTCCAGCGAGACCACGTCGTACACCACGGTCCGGTCGGCGCTGACCTGGTGGGGGTCGAGCGTGTACGGCAGGATCCCGGTCACGTGCGCCGCCTTCGGCACGTTCGAGACGGCCCGCGCGGCCGCGGCGTCGAATGCCTGGCTGCCGGCGCGGGCGCTGCTCTCCGACTGGATGACGATGACGAGCGCCGACGGGGGCAGCCCGAGCTGCCGCTCGAGGAGCTGCTGGGCCCTGGACGATTCGAGCTGGCTGCTGGTGAAGCCGCCGGCGCTCAGGACGCCGGGTGCCCGCGGAGCGAGTGGAGCGGCGAGCAGGATGAGGGCCGCCCAGGCCGCCAGGACGGGCCAGGGGTGGCGCGCGACCCACGATCCGATCGCTCCGAAGCGGCCGATAGGTGCCGGCCTGCGGAGCGCACCGCCCGGGGCCGTGGTGCCTTCGCCCCCGGCGCGCGCCGGGGGCGGACCCTCGTGCGCTACCTCGCCGCGACCCCTGGGCTCCGACCGGTTCACGTCGCCCGGCTCAGGGCTCCCGCTGGCCGGCGACAACCGGCCCGCACCCCTCGCCCGGCGCGCTCTCCTCGATCAGCTCGATGTCGCTCTCCACGCTCGCAACGCCGCGGATCGTCGCGATCACGGAGCAGTACTTCTCTGTGCTGAGCTGGACGGCACGCTCCACCGCGGCCGGGTCAACGCCCCGCCCGCACACGACGTACGTGACGCGCACCCGGGTGAAGGCCCAGGGCGCCTCCTCGAGCTGGTCTCCCTCGATCCGCAGCTCGACCCCCGTCACCGGCTGGCGCCGCTTTCGGAGGATCTCGACCACGTCCCAGGCGGAGCATCCGCCCACCGCAGCGAGCAGGGTCTCGGCCGGCGAGAACCCGTGCAACGAGCGATCCTCGGCCGGCGCCGCCATCTCGATCGTGTGGTCGCTGCGGGAACCGCGGGCCACGAACGTGGCACGCTCGGGATCCCATGTGACGGTGACCTTCTTCACGAGTCCCTCCGGAGTCCGCGCGGCCAGGAGCGCGTGGTTCGGTGCGTGCGGCGCGGGCGCTGAATGGGAGCATACCGGGAAGCCGTGGACGGCAGGCCCACCCCCGGTGCGCTGCGACGCCTCACGCGCCCGTACCTCCCCCAGGCTGGCCACCAAACGCCGGACTGTGGGGGGATGGCGAGCCAGCGACGACTGCCCGAGAGCTGATCCTTACCGCTCGCTCGTCGCCGCGCTCGCCGACCGTGCGTCCTTGATGGTGACGACGGAGACCCCGTCGGCTTCCTCGTCCCACACGTAGACGAGCAGCATCCAGGGCCACGGCCCCAGGACGAACCGGAACCCCTGTCACCTGCCCTCGAGTGCGGGACCGAGAAGGGGAAGGTCGGCCAGTGTCCGCAGTGACGCTCGAACGCGATCGGTCGTGGAGGGAGGCAGGCTGTGGCTGAGGATCATCGCGTGAAGGTCGGCTGGCGCCGCCTCCGTGACGACGACGCGCGCCATTCGGCTACAGCTCGTCGAGCGGGATCACCCGACCGGCGGCGATGTCGGCGAGACCCTCGGCCGCGCGCTCCCACGCGCCGGGGATGGCGTCCAACAGCCTGGTGATGGTGGCGGCGTCGGGCTCCGCCTGATCGAGCGCCGTCGAGAGCAGGGAGCGCGCGAGCGTCCCGGGATTGATGTAGGTCCTCTCCGCCAGACGGTGCAGTCGGGCGGCGTGCTCGTCGTCGAGCAAGACGTTGAACCGGTTGCTCTGCTCGCTCGCCATCCCGACCACCTGCACATCTCGCCACGATTTGTGTAGATCGTATGGGCGGCGGCGGGCCGCCGTCAAGCGGCGTCCCCAGCCCTGCTGGTTGGGCAGGAGAGTCGCGGCCAGGGGTCACCAAACGCCTGTAACACACAGGGCGGGACGCGTGTTGTGGCACACGCCTGCCTGCTCGGCTATCCGCCGATCACCGACCAGATGAATCCCATGAACAGGAGGAAGCCAACCAGGAGCCCGATGAAGGCGAGCCCGCCGACCGTGAGGTACGAGACCCCGAGGAAGTTGATGGACCCCATGGCCACGGACCAGACCACGATCAGGATGAGGAACAGCCAGCGGCTGTTGCGGCTCGTGATCGCGTGCGACAGCCCGCTGTACCGGCCGGCCGGGACCAGCGCGACCCGCAGCACGAGCCCGATCAGCGCTCCGGACATGATCACGGCGAGCAGGTACGCGATCGGCTGCGCGAACGCGGCCTCGAATGCCTTGTCCATCGGCCGGAACTATAGCAAATGGCCCTGTTCCTGCATGCCATCCGGCAGGGGCGCGTCACCCGCGACAACCCGGCGACGCGGTGCCCTGCGTGCGCTACCATCAGGTCCATGCAGAGTGCATAAAGGATATGCATCGAGGCTGGCCACGGGTCGACCGGTGAACAGGAGCAGGCGGTGAACACGAACAGGACGGCGGATCAGACGGCCCAGGAACAGGCCGCCCCCGCGAACCCCGCAGACGGCACCGCCCACGCAACGGACCGGGCCGTCGAGGCGCTGCCGTTCGTCAACCAGCGCGACCCGGCCCGGCGGCTGGGCCCCGACGGGAAACCGGCCGTCAGCCGGCGCGCCCCTGTCTGGGCCGGCGTGCCGGACGAGCAGTGGAACGACTGGCGCTGGCAGCTGTCCCACCGGATCAACACGCTCGAGGAGCTCGGTCGTGTCCTCAACCTGACCGAGGACGAGCGCGAGGGGCTGAGCGCGCCCGACAAGTTCCGCGTCGACATCACGCCCTACTTCGCCAGCCTGATCGATCCCGACGACCCGAACGACCCGATCCGCCGCCAGGTCATCCCCACCG
>JAJYDP010000223.1 GCA_021777365.1 Chloroflexota bacterium
CACGCCCGCGACCTGGTCGCGGTATCGCGTGAACGTGGCTTCGAGGGCCGGCAGGTCGTTCCAGGGGACAGGAATCACCGTCTCGGCGACGGCGCGGGGGATTCCTCCCGACGAGAAGATCGGCTGCGAGGGGTGGCCACCGGCGTTGGCGGCGTCGATGTCGCGGACCAGCGAGTTCAGCATGGCGTAGTCGCTGCCACCATTGAAGTGGCCGTCGATCTTGATGATGATGTCGCGGCCGGTGTGCGCCCTCGCCAGGCGCATGGCCGTCGCCACGGCTTCGCTGCCCGACGCGACGAAGCGAACCTGCTCCGCCGAGGGGACGATCTCACTGATCCGGCTCGCGACGGTCTCGCCGAGGCCGGTCTCGTAGCCGATGACGACGCCGGACTCCAGACGCGAGCGAAGTGCATCGAACACGGCCGGGTGGGCGTGGCCAAGCACGGTGCTGCCGTGCGCCATGAACATGTCGATCAGAACAGATCCGTCGGCCGTCTCGAGATACGGGCCATGCGCCCTGCGCACCGTAAGATGCTGGCCCGTATAGGGGTTGATGCGAAAGGCCGATGAGATGCCGCCCAACAGACTCGTGCCGGCACCCTCGCTGACCGTGACCATACGCACCTCTCCTCGTCCCCTGTGCTCCCGCGCGCCCACGGCAGCCCTGTATGGGAGCGTTACCACAGCATGCTACTGCGCGAGGTCAAGAGCCGTTGTGGGTTTGACGCATCCCCGTACCATTGCATGGGATCGCTACCACATCGGAGGCTGCCAGTGACCAGCGGTCGTGCAGGGCGCGCGGACCGAGTCCGTCCCGAGATACCGGCTGTCCGGCGGCCGACGGTGGCGGACGTCGCTCTCCGCGCCGGGGTGTCCCAGTCGACCGCGTCGCGCGTGCTGTCAGGCCGGGGCTACGTGTCGAGCGACGCGGCCGGGCGCGTGCGCCGCGCCGCGGAGTCGCTCGCCTATGTGCCGAATGACATCGCACGAAGCCTGAAAGGGCGCTCCACCCGCGTGATCGGCATGGTGATCGATGATCTGTCGCAGGCGTTCTTCGCCGAGGTCGCCGCCGGGATCGAGGCGGTGCTCCGCACGCACGGCTTCACGATGATCCTCGCGGGCACGGAGGGCATCTCGGCGAACGAGTCGGATGCGCTCGAGCGGTTCGCCGCGCTGCGCGTCGAAGGGATCGTGCTCGCACCTGCCGCGCCGGAGTCGCCCTCGATCGTCAGGCGCGCGATCGGCCGCGGGATTCCCATCGTCGAGGTCGATCGGCGCGCCGCGCCGGGAGCGTGCGATGCCGTGCTGATCGAAAACGAACGGGGCGGCTATCTGGCGACCCGCCACCTTGTCGAACTCGGTCATCGTCGCATCGCCCTGTTCGGCACGCCGTTCACGACCGGCGAGGGGCGGCTGGCGGGCTATCGCAGCGCGCTCACCGAAGCCGGCATTCCCTTCGATGAGCACCTGGTCTCGCGCGTGACATTCCATCCATCGGAGCCAGAGGTTGCCGCGGGATGGCTATTGGATGCGAATCCGGATGCCACGGCCATCTTCGCAACCAACAACATCCTGACCGGCGGGGCCCTACAGGCTCTGCGCATCCGTGGGCGCCGGGTGCCCGACGAGTGTTCGCTGGTCGGCTTCGACGACGTTCCCTGGATGTCGTTCGTCGATCCGCCTGTGACAACGATCGCGCAGCCCGCCCGGGAGATCGGCGAACAGGCAGCACGCCTCCTGCTGGATCGGATCGACGGTCGTCTGGCCGGTCCGCCCACGACGCGGTACCTCGAGCCCTGGCTCGTGGTTCGCGGGTCGACCGGTCCCGCCGCGAGGCTCGCCCGAGAGTCTGTGGCATGACTGCGCCTTTGGTCGTTACGCTCGGTGAGGCGCTCGTCGATCTCGTGCCGGTCGGCGACACGGAGTGGACGTTCATCGCGCGGCCCGGCGGAGCGCCGGCGAACGTCGCCGTGGCCCTGGCTCGACTGGGCACCTCGGTGGCGTTCATCGGACGCGTCGGTCGCGATGCGCTTGGCCGTCTGGTCGCGCGCGCACTTGGAGACGCCGGAGTTGATCTCCGGGCACTGCAGATCGACGAGGTGAGGCATACCCCCCTTGCCATTGTCGTGCCGGCTGCGCGCGATCTCGACCGGTTCCTGATCTACCGATCCGAGACGGCAGACGGGGCGCTCGAGCTCAGCGCCGAGGCCTCGGCACTCGTGGCGACGGCGCGTGTGTTGCACCTCGGCACCATCTCGCTGGCCAGCGAGCGCTCACGGGCGGCCACGCATGCAGCCGTGGAGACGGCACGCAGCCACGGTGCCATCGTGTCGCTCGACATGAACCTGCGACCCTCAGCCTGGGAAGCACCAGACCGCATGCTTGCGGAGGCTCGCGCGCTGCTGCCCGCCGCACATATCGTAAAGCTCACGCTCGATGAACTTCGCGCCCTCAGTCTTGATACAGAAACACTCCTTCAAACCGGCGCGCGGGTGGTACTCGTGACCGAGGGAGCCGTGGGCGCCACGGCGTTCACACGAGATGGCGCGATCCGGGTCTCCGCACCCGACGTCCACGTGGTCGATACGACGGGCGCGGGCGACGCCTTCGACGCCGCGTTCCTCCATTTCGTGCTGTCGACCACCGATCCGTTCGGGCGAGGCGTCGAGTCCGGCCTCCGGGCCGCCGTGCACGCCGGTGCCCTCGCGGTCCAGACGACGGGTGCGATGGAAAGCCTGCCAACGCTCGACGACCTGGCCGCGGCTCTGCGTGGGGCAACCGTCGGCCAGTGATTCGGGCGTGACACACGGAGTCGCCAGTGATCTGGCTCGTACCCGCCCGAGATCTTCGCGAGTTCTACCGCGACTACGAGCAGGCCGAAGTGCGCGCCGGGCGTCTCGACTTCGAGGACAGGCTGGTCCAGACGGTCGAGCTCCTCGAGACCGACGCGGCAGCGGCGACGACCGTCCGCGCGCGCAAGCGCTGTTCACCGTCGACGAGTACCAGGACACCAACCCGCTCGCCGAGCCGCTCCTGGAGCGCTGGCTGGGCGACTCGCCGGATCTCCCCGTGGTGGGTGATCCCGACCAGACCATCTAGACCTTCACCGGCGCCTCGCCGGAGTTCCCGCTCCACTTCGCCGAGCACCACAAGCGTGCCCGCACCATCGCGCTCACCGAGAACTGCCGCTCAAGCCCGGAGATCCTCACGCTGGCCAACCGGCTCGCGGGCCCGGGCCAACGGGGGCCGCTGCTGGCAACGAGACCTGGCGGACCTGCGCCCACCATCCACCGGTACCCCGACACCAAGGCCGAGCTGGGCGCTCGTGCCACAGGTCCCGTTTTGCTCGTGGCGATCAGCCTTGTCTGCGTTCGGCCCGCCATGCTACTGTCACGCAGACGTCTGACGTCAGACATAGCCGGATGGCTAGCAGCGGAGGACACACATGAGGATGGACCCAGCGGCATGACGTCATGGGTCCGCAAGACGATCCAATACCGCCCCTGCGTCTCGCGTCGACCCTTCGGGCCGTCGCACGCGACATCCATCGCCATCTCGCACTTGGGAGTGCATGCGGGAATGAGTGAGAACCGGCTACGGGCGAACGCAATCGGCGTGCCCGGGGCCATCGCGATGTCGATCGCCATCATGGCGCCGGCCGCCGGCATGATGTTCGTCCCGCAGGTCGTGGCGGGCCATGCGGGGGCGGCGGTCCCCCTCGTCTACCTCATCAGCCTCGTCGGTTCGGTGTTCGTGGCGAACACGATCGTCGAGTTCTCGAAGCGCCTGGTCCACGCGGGATCCTTCTACGGCTTCAACAGCGCCGGCCTCGGCGGCACCTTCGGCTTCCTGTCGGGCTGGCTCCTGTTCGCGGGCTACTTCGTCTTCTACCCGCAGAACCTGCTGGCCTTCGGCCCATTCACCTCGACCGTCCTGCTGGACCACTTCGGAATCCACATCAGCTGGGTCGTCTTCACGGTCTTGGCTGGCGCGCTGACCCGAAATGACCCTGGACGATCGACCGCGATCAGGCAGCAGCGGCCGGGGGGAGCCCGAGCCTGGTGGCACGGCGGGTTCGCCGAGGGACGTAAGGGTGACCTGCTGGCCGAGCCGTTCGAGCTGGCGGACGAGGCGGCGGATGTGCGCGTCGGCGGCATGGCGCCGGAGCAGGAACTCGGCGCCGAGCTCGGCGTAGGGCTGGCGGCGCTCGAGCACGTGGTAGGCGATGACGAGCAGCGAGTGGGCCACCGCGAGCGCCGCCCGCCCGGCACCCCGCCGGCCGGCCAGGCGGGCGTACTGGGCGGCGAGGTAGGTGCGCTTGGCGCGCGCGGCCGCGTGGGCGGCCTCGACGAGTGCGCTGCGCAGCCAGCGATCGCCCGGACGGGCCCGGGAGGACTTGCGCCGCCCGGCCGACTCGTTGACGCCTGGGCAGACCCCCGCCCAGGAGGCGAGATGGGCCGCGGAGGGGAAGCGGTCCATGTCCGCGCCGGTCTCGGCGATGAGCACCTCGGCGGTGCGCCGGCCCACGCCCGGGATGGTCAAGAGCAGCCCGAGCGCCTCAGCGAAAGGGACGAGCTCCCGCTCGATCTCGGCATCGAGCCGCTCGACGGTCGCACCCGCGGCGTCGATGCGGGCGAGCATCTCGGATACCAGGAGGGCGTGGTGCGCCTCGAAGTGCCCGTGGAGCGCGTCGACGAGTTCCGGGATCTTGCGGCGCAGGCGTCCTCTGGCCAGCTGGGCAGTGGCCGCCGGGTCGTCGACGCCCGCGGTGAGCGCGGCCAGCATGGCCCGCCCGGAGACCCCCAGGATGTCGGTGGCGACCGCGCTGAGCTTGATCCCGGTGTCCTCCAGGAGCTTCTCGAGACGCTGCTTCTCGCGCGTCCGCTCACCCAGCACCGCCGTCCGATAGCGGGTCAGGTTGCGCAGCCGGCGGATCGGCGGCGGCGGCACGAAGGAGGGGCGCACGAGGCCACACTCGACGAGCTGCGCGATCCACTCGGCGTCCCGAACGTCGGTCTTGCGGCCCGGGACGGCCTTCAGGTGGTGGGCGTTGAGCAGCCAGCAGGTGCACGTGTCCTCGAGGAGATAGAAGGGCGGCTTCCAGTAGGTGCTCGTGGCCTCCATGCCGACCAGGCTGACGCCCTCGCTGACCAGCCAGTCGCGCAGCGCGAGCAGGTCGCGGGTCATGGTCCGGAACGTGCGCGTCACGCTGCGCCGCCCGCCCTGCCCGTCGCTGGTGCGCACGCAGGCGGTGAGGGTCCGCTTGCCGATGTCGAGGCCCGCGCAGCGCTCGATGATGGTGTCCATGATCCGGTCCTCCGCGCACGACGATCCAACCTCGTCGCTCGGAGGGGCCTCATCTTGGCGGAGTCTGACCCACGTGCTCGCAGCAACAATCCGGTGCGCCCGAGGCTCCCGCGTCCGACTGAAACACGGGCTCGCAGCACCACAGAGGGACGACGTCGCCGAGCGACGCCCTATCTTTCATCCTCCGGGGCGGCCCGCCAAGGGCCACGCGATGACTGACACGAAAATGATGCTGAGGTGGCACGAGCGGTTTGGGGCGGGGCGGAGCCCCGCGCGGGACACAGTCCCGCGTTGTGGTGGTTCAGTCAGGCTGCCTCGCACGGTTCGATGGTTACGCGGTAGCCGAGCGCCTCGATCTGGCGGGCCAGGCGACGGGCGTGCGCCTCCGGGCGACGCTTGGCGAACCAGTCGGCCCCCAGGTCCTGGTAGGGGACGTGGCGGTCGAGGATGTGGAAGGCGGCCACCAGCATGGAGTGGGCCACGGCCTTGCGCGCCTTGGCGTGGCCGAGGCGGCCGCGGAGCCGGCTGAACTGGGCGCCGAGATAGGTGCGCTTCCCGTGTCCGGCGGCTTCGGCGGCCTCGGCGAGGGCGGTGCCCAGCCACTTCGAGCCCTTCCGGGTGCGGCCCGAGCGGCGCTTGCCGGCCGACTCGTCGAGACCCGGACAGAGCCCCGCCCAGGAGGCCAGGCGGGCCGCGCTGCCGAAGCGCGTCATGTCGACGCCGATCTCGGCGACGAGCGCCTCCGCGCTGCGTCGGTCGACGCCGGGGATCGTGTCGAGCAGGGCGAGCTCAGCCGCGAAAGGGGCGATGACCCGGTCGACCTCCGCGCTCAGGCGTCCGATCGCCTCGTCGAGGTAGTCGAGCTTGGCCAGGATCTCGCCCACGAGCAGCGCGTGGTGGCCGCTGAAGCGGCCGTTCAACGCCTCGCGCAGGGCGGGCAGCTTCGCGCGCAGCCGGCCCCGGGCGAGCTCGGCGAGGACCTCGGGATCGCGGGTGCCGGCCACCAGCGCGGTGAGCATGTCGCGGCCCGACCGACCCAGGATGTCGGTCGCCACCGAGCTGAGCTTGACCCCTGCGTCCTGGAGCACCTTGTCGAGCCGCTGCGCCTCCCGGCCGCGCTCCTCGATCTGGGCCTTGCGATAGCGGGTGAGATCGCGCAGCTCGCGGATCGGCTTGGGTGGCACGAAGGAGGGGCGCACCAGGCCGTGCTCGCAGAGCTGGCAGATCCACTCGGCGTCGAGGACGTCGGTCTTCTTGCCGGGCACGTTGCGCAGGTGGCGGGCGTTCAAGAGCCAGCACTCGATGGCGTCCTCGAGCAGGTAGAAGACCGGCCGCCAGTACACCCCGGTCGACTCCATGCCGACGAGCGTGACGCCCATCGCATCGAGCCAGTCGCGCAGCGCCAGCACGTCCGTTGTCATCGTCCCGAACGTACGTGTCTCCTGGTCGCGTCGCCCTCCCTTCCCCGGCGTCCGCACGCAGGCGACGACGGTGTCCTTGTGGACGTCCAGCCCGCAGCAGCGCTCGACCATCACGTCCATGTCCGTCTCCGTTCCGGCCCCGATCACCGACGTCGGTCAGGGGGTCGCCCGGAGGAGCCTCATGCCGTGGAATCTGACACCCGTGCTCGTGGCAACACTTCGGTGCTCCCGAGGCTCCCGCGTCCGACTAGCCCGCGAGCTCGCGCGCACCAAGGAGAACCCGACGTCGCCGGGCGGCCCGCGACCATTTTCCCTGCCTTGTGCGCGGCCCGCCGGGCCACGGCGACTAGACCGAACTTCCAGCCCTGATCCAGGCTGATCCGGCCCCTTCCACGTTCAGATCGTGCCCCAATCGTGCTGTGGCAGACTGCATGAAGTAGACAGTAATAGGCTTGACTTCTGCGCCCGGATGTGCATACTGGTCGCATGACTAGGGCACGGACCGGGGCCATGCACGTAGTCAAGGTGGTGAGCCGCCAGCGGGGCCGCGCGTACACGAGCGTGCTGCTGCGCAACTCGTATCGCGAGGGCGGCAAGGTGCGCAAGCAGACGCTCGCCAACCTGTCCCACCTGCCCGAGCCGTTGATCGAGCTCATTCGCGGCTGGCTGCGCGGCGAGCGCTACCTGGCCGCGGGTGACGCGGTCTCGATCGTGCGCAGTCTGCCCCACGGGCACGTCGCCGCGGTCTTGGGCATGTGCCGCGCCCTGGGGCTCGAGACGCTCCTGGATCGACGGCCGTCGCGGGAGCGTAGCCTCGCCCTGGCCATGGTGGTGGCCCGCCTCCTCGCCCCCTGCTCCAAGCTCGCCACCAGCCGCACGTTGGGGCAGAGCACGCTGGGGTCGGTCCTCGACGTCGCCGACGCGAGCGAGGACGAACTCTATGGCGCGCTCGACTGGCTGCTCGCCCGTCAGGC
>JAJYDP010000224.1 GCA_021777365.1 Chloroflexota bacterium
GCGGTCGGTCGCCGGGAGACGCGCGGGGCGGTTCGCGCGGCGGACCGGGGCGGGCCGGCGGGTCGGGTGCGGAGCTGCGACCCGCCGGGTTGCCGGACGAGCGCGAGGCGGCATTCGCGCCGGACGCGGCGTTCGCGCCGGACGACGATGAGCCACCCTTCCCGGCCGAAGTCGAGCGCGCCGCCGCGCGGGAGGCGGCCGCGCCCACGCGGGCGCTCGAGGCTCCGGCCGGCGGGACCCTGCACGTGCGCTTCGGCGGGCTCTCCGGCGAACCGCTGGCGGAGGCCTTCGCGGCCGTCCGGGAGATCCTCCGCGGGCGGCCCGGGTCGACCCCGGTCGTGCTGGACGTGCCGCTGGGGGACGGCGGGACGCAGCCCATGGAGCTGCGCCTGCGCGTGGCCTACGACGGCGAGCTGCTGGCCGAGCTGGAGCGGCGGTTCTCGGGAGCGGTGGCCGCGGATCTCGCCGCCGGCTGAGCGCGCGACGATCCCCGTCGCTACGCGGGGGAGGGGATGGTCCGGACGCCGGCGAAGAACCGTGCCGCGTCATCGGGCGCCATCACCCAGTCGGCCAGCGCGCTGTTCACCAGGAGCGTGCCGGCGTCGTGCATCTGCAGCTGGCCCCCGCTGACGTAGGCGATGGTGGCGTTCGTGAGCGGCACCAGCGGGCCGCGCCCGAGGAGACTGCGGAGCGGTTCGATCTCCTGCCCGGTGTGCAGCTCGCCCAGCACGCCGTACGGGCCCAGCTGGACGTTGATGCGGTGCCGGACCGTGCGGACGCGCAGGTGCCGGTCGCCGGCGGGCCCCGTGGCCTCCACCGCGTAGAGCGCCGCGCGCTCGAGCTCGACGCGCGCCATTGCGACACGGCGGCCGTCGTCCAGGCTCTCCAGCACGGCATCCTGCAGCACGATCGTCTCCTCCGCGTTGAGCGCGTCGGTCAGGCGCTGCATCGTGAGCTCCAGCGTGGCCGAG
This sequence comes from Chloroflexota bacterium, assembly GCA_021777365.1. Next base: position 972 of record JAJYDP010000224.1, read on the forward strand.
ATCCGGCAATCCACCGCATAGCCCGCGAATCGGATCTGCATCGTTCCCTCCGGGTACGACCTGCAGTCTCCGCGCCGGGGCGTCGGCGTCCATCCCCCCACTGGTACCGGCATGGGGCCGCCGGAAGTGCCCGAACGACGCGTCGGGGGCCCGCGTTCCTGCGCACGCGTGCCCCCGACGGTGGGGAGACGGTGCGCCGGCACGGCTGAAGATGTCCTGAAATCCGGGCGATCCGGCCGTCCGGGACGCGCCACCGGGGCATCGCGGCCGGACCGGGCCGTGGGGCGCGCGGCGGGTGGCCACCGGGGCGATGCGGGGACGGCGGCCTCCTCCTCATCTACTTGCGCAATCACGCAATATCCACTAGGATGTCGGTCGCGCGGACCACCGAACCGGCGGCGCCGCGATCCGGCTGACGATGGAAGCGAGGTCGATGAACCAGCTCGACGCCGAGCACTACCGGCTCCACGCCGAGGTCTGCAAGGTCCTCACGGATCCCAAGCGGCTCATGCTGATCGACGCGCTCGCAGACGGCGAGCGATCGGTCGGGGAGCTGGCATCCGCCCTGGGGATCACGCTGGCCAACGCGAGCCAGCACCTCGGCGTCATGCGGCACGCGGGGCTCGTGGAGACCCGTCGGGAGGGGACGACCATCGTGTACCGCCTCAGCCAGCCAGACATCGTGGACGCCTGCCGGATCATCGGCCGGCTGGTGGCCCGCCAGGCCCGCCCTCCCATCGTCGCCGGCGGCGCGACCCGGCCACCCCGGGCAACCGCAGCGACGATCACCCCACGGAGTTGACACGCATGACCATCGGCACCGGCTACACGTTCGGAACCCGCCTCGGGGTTCCCATCGCGGACGCGCGTCCCCGCGTCGAGGCGGCCCTCAAGGCCGAGGGGTTCGGCGTGCTGACCGAGATCGATGTCGCCGCGACCATGCGAGCCAAGCTGGGCGTCGAGGGTGCGCCGTACGTGATCCTCGGTGCGTGCAACCCGCCGCTGGCACATCGTGCGCTCACCGCCGACCCGTCGATCGGCGCGCTGCTGCCGTGCAACGTGGTGCTCCGCGAGGAGAGCGGCATGACGGTGGTCGAGGCCATGGACCCTGCGGCCGCCCTCGGCATCGTCGACAATCCGGCGGTGCACGACGTCGCCGCCGAGGCCCGCGAGCGCCTGCAGCGTGTCATCGCGACACTGGAGAAGCAAGCATGACCGGTTCGACCCCACGACCCCACCGCGTTCTCGTCTTCACCACGCCCACCTGCCCGTGGTGCAACCGCGCCAAGTCGTACCTGCGGCAGCGGGGCGTGCCCTTCCGCGAGATCGACGTCAGCCGCGACGCGTCGGCCGCGCGCGACCTGGTGCGGCGGACGGGCCAGATGGGTGTCCCGGTGATCGAGATCGACGGCCGGCCCGTCGTCGGGTTCGACCAGGCCCGTATCGACGGCATGCTGGGGCTCCGCGCGGGGGCTCCCGTCCACTAGGCCACCTCGCGGCGGAGGACCGCCGCACATCGTCGGGTTCGGCCGCACATCGCACGGTGCGCCGCCGGACCGAGTCGCATCCACCTTCAACGGAGGTTTCCGCCATGTCCACCCAGGTCCAGCCGCTCGGCAGCCGTGTCCTCGTCCGTGTCCTCCCCGAGGAGAGCGTCACGAAGTCCGGGATCCTCCTCCCCGACACCGCCAAGGAGAAGCCGCAGCGCGGCGAGGTCGTCGCCATCGGTGACGACACCGAGACCATCAAGGTCGCGGTCGGCGATCGTGTGCTCTTCCCCAAGTACACGGGAACGGAGATCCGCCTCGAGTCCGAGGACCACCTGATCATCGACTCGACCGAGCTGCTCGCGATCCTGCGCGAGGAGCCCGCGGCCGTCGCGGCAGCCTGAACGCCGCGTCAGATCCAGCCTCGCGCCAGCCTGAAGGGAGAAGCGTCCCGTGTCATCGAAACTCCTCGTGGTGGTCGTGTCCGACGACGCGAAGGCGTCGGTCGGGGTGCGCATGGCCTCGCGCATGATCGACCGCGGCAACCTCGAGGACATCCGTGTGCTCTTCTTCGGCCCGAGTGAGCGACTGCTCGCCGATCCGCCGGCCGATCTCGTCGAGCCGCTGCGCGCGGTGGGTGCGAAGGCGCCGGTCCTGGCGTGCCGCTTCGTGGCGGAGGAGTTCGGGGTCGCCCAGCGGCTCCTGGACGTCGGCACCGCACTGGTGCCGGCGGGACAGGAGATCGAGCAGCGTCTGCTCGACGGCTACCAGGTCATGACGTTCTAGCCATGACGCTCCGGCCGGCCGGGCTTCCCCCGGCGCGATCCAGCGTCGCCGCGATGTCGACCGGGGGACGGACCGCATGAGCCGCGGCTGCCCCCCGCTGGATGCGGCGTGCTCCGTCTCGTCCTACGTCCGGGCTTCGGCCCGGACGCTGGCCGAGGTGGCGGATCGCAGGTTCCTCGCCCGGGCCGCCGGCTGGAGCGTGCTCGCGTTCCTCGCCTTCGGGCTCGTCGCGGCCATCATCCCGAACCCGGTCTTCGGTCGGAGCGTGCCCCCCGAACCGTTCGCCATCGCGGTCTGGGTCCTGTCGGCGCCCCTCATGGGCCTGATCGCCGCGACCTACGGGCGGCTCTCGGGGCTCCCGGTCGTCGGACCGGCCGTGGCGGTGCCCCTCGGCACGGGAGCGTCGGGAGCGGCCGCCGTGGCGGCTGCGTCGCGTGGGCCCGGCACGACGGCGCCGCTGGTCTCCGCCGAGGCGCCGGCGATGGCGTCCGGCGCGGCCGAGGACCGGGGCACCATGTCCGCCACGGTCGGCAGCGTGGCAGCGTTCCTGGCGATCGGCTGCCCGGTATGCAACAAGATCGCCCTGCTGCTGCTCGGAGCGAGCGGCGCGCTCACGATCTGGGCGCCCCTGCAGCCGGTGATCGGCGCGGCGTCGCTCGTCCTGCTCGCGGGGACGCTGGCCTGGCGGCTCCGGCTGCTGGAACAGGGCGGCGCCTGCGCGGCCTGACCCGGCGCCGGCGCTCGTGCCCCGACCCGGACGACCTGCGCCGGCGATCGCGCCCTGACCCGGCGCCTGCGGCCTGCGCCGGCGCTGGCGCCCTGACCCGGCGCTCGCGCGCCCCGACCCGGACGACCTGCCCCGGCGATCGCGCCCTGACGTGTTGCGAGGGACCGACCTCGCCTGTCACACGCCGCCCGAGCGGCGGGGAACGGCCGGTCCCTCGCTATCCCGTTGAAACGCGCGAGTCCCGCCGTTTGTGACGGGCGGTGCCGGCACGCACCGCGGCTCAGCCGGCGTCGGATGATCCGGGAGCGGCGTGCTGAGGAAGGTGCGGCTGTGCCTCCGGCCCCGGGACGTCGCCGGTCATCAGGCTGCGCACCGCGTCTACCGACGAGGGCACGGCGAAGACGCTCACGCGATCACCCGCCGCCAGCTGTGTGTCGCCCCGTGGCACCACCAGCGACTGCCCCCGCTCGATGGCCACGACCACGCTGTCGCGCGGCCACGGCACGGCCGAGACCCGGATGCCCACCAGCGAGGACCCTTCCGGGAGCGTCGCCTCGACGATGGTGCCGGCCTCGCTCGGGCTGCGCAACTCGCGGACGTTTCCCCGGATTGCCATGCGGTAGGTGCGCATCACGTCACGGACGTTGAGCACGCCCACGAGCGCCCCGTCGTCCACCACCGGCAGCCAGTTCACCTCGTGCTCGCTCATCTCCTCCAGCACGTGGTCGAGGCTGTCCGTGCTGAGCACGGACGGGTAGCCCCCGTTCTCCAGGCCGTGCACCGCGCCGTCCGGGTCCGCCCGCTGCAGGGCCGCCACCGTCACGATCCCCGTGTAGCCACTGGATGCGTCGACCACGGGCACGCCGGGCACGCGGGTGTACGTCGCGCGCTGCAGCACGCTCGCGGCGGGTTCGTCCGGCCCGGCCACGCAGCGCGGCATCCGCAGGGCCTGGGCGGCCTGGAGCGAGGCCATCAGGGGCATCGCGGTGCGGTACTGGTGCGCGGGCGATTCGTTCCGGTCACGCAGCTGGAACTCGAAGATCGAGGCGTCGCCGACCACGAACGTCGCGAGCCCCACGGCGACCATGGCCGGAGCCAGCATGGACAGGTTGCCGGTCATCTCGGCGACCATCAGCATCACGGCCAGGGGGGAGTGGGCGATGCTGCCGAACAGGGCCATCATCGCCACGATCACGAAGCCCGACGGGTCGGCCGGGACCCCGGGCGCGATCGGCAGCAGCAGCCGCCACATGGCGGCACCGAGCAGGCCGCCGATCACGACGCCGGGTCCGAAGGTTCCGCCGGAGCCACCGGAGCCGATGGTGAGCGACGTCGCCAGGATCTTGGCGAACGGCAGGACGAGCAGCATCCACAGGGGAATGGACATGATGCTGGTGCCGAACCCGGCCTGGAGCCACCCGTAACCGGTGCCCAGCGCGCCGGGGAGCACGATGCCCATGGCACCGACCGCCAGGCCCGCAATGGCAGGGCGGACCGCGCGCGGGATGGTCCACCCGTGGAACCAGTTGGTGAGGCCGAAGAACGAGCGGATGAAGAGAAGGCCGACCAGGCCCGCCAGGATTCCCAGGATCGCGTAGTAGACGAGCTGGTATGGCGCGCCGAACGTCGCGTTGGTCTGCAGGCCGAACATCGGGGAGAAGCCCTCGACGCTGCCGTAGATCGAGAACGCCACGATCGCGGCGATGAACGACGGCACCAGGGCCTCGGCTTCCACGTCCTCGCGATAGAGGATCTCCGCGCCGAGTACCGCGCCGCCCAGTGGTGCGCGGAAGATCGCGCCGATGCCGGACCCGATCCCGACGGCCACCGCGATCCGTGAATCGCGGGCATCCAGGTCGAGGATCCGCGAGAGCAGGGAGCCGAAGCCGGCGCTGATCTGCGCGGTCGGGCCCTCGCGCCCGCCGGACCCGCCCGAGCCGATCGTGATCGCCGAGGTGATCGCCTTGACGATCGGGATCCGGGCCCGGATGCGGCGCGGGGCCTGGTGGTAGGAGCGGATCGCCGCGTCGGTGCCATCGCCCTCGGCCTCGGGTGCGAGCCACATGACGAGCAGTCCGGAGATGAGGCCGCCGGCACCGACCACGATCGGCAGGAGCCATGGACGGGCGGCCGCCGTGATGGGCGCCGCTCCTTCGCCTGCCGGCGTGGGCGGGTAGTACCCCGCCACGACGCCGAGCAGCAGTCGTGTGCCGAGCTGGAGGACGGTGAAGAAGAAGATCGCCCCGAGCCCGGCGACGACGCCGATGAGCGCCCCCAGGATCACCCATTTCCGCAGGTACGGGGCGTTGCGGACTGTGCGGCGCAGGGCCAGCAGGACGGACGTCGCGCGGAGCCGCAGCGGGACGTCGGTCACGCTCTGCCCGGCGGGCCGATCACGGTCTGCCTCGCGGTTGGTCACGCTCCGGCTCGCGGGTCGATCACGGTCTGCCTCGCGGTTGGTCACGCTCCGGCTCGCGGGCCGATCACGGTCTGCCTCGCAGGGCGGTGCCGATCTCGAGGCAGGCGCTCGCGACGTCGGGCGTCAGTGGCCCGCATCGGATGACGGCGGCCTCGAGCAGCTCGCGGCGGCGGCCCAGAACGCGCCCCCGGACCTCCTGGCCCCGCGGGCTCAACTGGACGCGCGTGACGCGGTGATCCCTGGTGTCCTTCTCGGTGACCACCAGGTCGCGGGCGCGCATCCGGGTTACCAGGCGGCTCGCCGGGGACATCGCCGAACCGATCTGCTCGGCGATCTCGCTGACCGTGGCTCCCTCCTGCCGATCCGCGATCACCATGAGCACGCGCCACTGCGCGAAGGTCAGCTCGACGCCAGCCTGGGCGAGGGCGAGCGTCGTGACGGCCACGGCGCCCACGGCGAGCGACTCGAGCGCGTCGACGGAGGAGATCGGACTCACGGCCTGAGGATAGCAGATACGTTCCTGATGGAAAGGAATTGGCACCGAGGAGCGGTCACCGTCCGTCTCCCGCGCTGGCTTCAGCGCCCGCGCTGGCTTCCAGCGCCCGCAGGACGTTCCATCGCCCGCCATGCGCTGTGTCGCCCGCCCCGCGGCCCAGCGCCCGCAGGACGTTCCATCGCCCGCCATGCGCTGTGTCGCCCGCCCCGCGGCCCAGCGCCCGCGCCGGCTTCCAGCGCCCGCGACGGCTTCCAGCGCCCGCAGGACGTTCCATCGCCCGCCATGCGCTGTGTCGCCCGCCCTGCGGCCCAGCGCCCGCGCTGGCTTCAGAGCCCGCATCCCGCTGCAGCGCCCATCCGCTTCCTGCGGGATGCGCACCGACAGATCCGTATCCCGGGCGACCGCACCGCTTTCCTGCAGGATGTGCACGGCCAGAACCTTACCCGGGGCATGCCCCCCGCGTTCCTGCAGGATGTGCGCCGGGAGAACCGTATGTAGAGCCGGGGCCTCGGCGGCGGGCGCACTCGCGGTGCGAGGCGCCCGCGCGCACGGAACTCGGCGGGAGGTCGTGCGGCGGGACCCTTACGCCGGCTTGCCGGGATCGTCGCCAGCGCCGCAACCCCGGGCGAGTATCGGCGTCAGGCGCCATAAGGTTCCGCTGGCGCACCTTCTGCACGATCGGCGGCTGGAATGTCGTGCCGAACGCGCCCGCACCCGCGCCGCGCCGAACCGTGCCGCACCCGCACCCGCGCCGAGGCACACCCGCGCCGCGCCGCGCCGTGCCGAACGCACCCGC
>JAJYDP010000225.1 GCA_021777365.1 Chloroflexota bacterium
GCCAGCTGCCCGCCGAACAGCGCCAGGAGGTCCTCGTCCGCCGGGCCCCAGTCACGCATCGGCGGCACCACGCCGCGCAGCCAGCCCACCTGGTCGTCGCCCAGCCGCAGGGACGCCACGACGTCGCGCGCCTCGCCGGGGATCCGCTCGCCCGGGACGGGCGCGTCCGTCCCGGGGCCGGCCAGCACGATCTGCGCCGAGCGGAACCCGAACGCGGTGGTGGCCGCCTGCTCCGCCGTCTTCACGAGGCGATCCACGCCCTCGCGTGGCGACAGCGAGGCGAGCGCCTCGAGCACCTGGTGCAGGGACTCGTTCCGGGCCGCGAGCGCGGCGGCGAGCCGGTTGTGGCTCTCCGCCAGGCGCCCCAGCTCGTCGTCGGCCGGCGCCTCGATCCGCGCCGACAGGTCGCCGGCCTGCAGCCGGTCCAGCGTGACCGTCAGCTCGCGCATCGGGTGGATGAGGCCGCGCGCCAGCATGTAGCTCAGGAAGACCGCCCAGAGGATCGTCACGGTGAGCGCGATCGCCAGCACCACGCCGATGTCGAGCGCGCCGTTCACCGGCTGCGTGACCGCGAGGTAGCCCGTGGTCTGTCCTGTGGGTCCCTGGAGCGGCACCACCGCGGCGACCACGCCCGCGACCGTGGTGGCGATGCCGTCGGGCTGCGAGTCGGCGGAGGCCGGGAGGGTGCCGATCGCGTCGGGCCCGGCCTGGGCCCGCACCGAGCCATCGACGCCGAAGACGGTGACGCTCCCGCCGGTGAGCGCCACGATACGGGCGGCGTCCCCCGCGTCCGGGAACTGCTGGCGCGGCAGGTCGGCCGACGCGAGGCGCGCCAGCGCGAGGGTGGCCGTCTCCTGCTGCTGATGAGACGTCGCGGTGGCCTGGACGTAGGCCACCAGTCCGAAGACGAGAACCGGCAGCAGGGCCACGGTGCCCAGCGCGAGGAAGACGCGGGTGCGAAGTGAGACCCGGCTCACGGGTCACATCCGCCGGCTTCCGGGGCCGCGCTCATGCGCCGAGGATATCAGCGCGCTGGGAGGCGGAGGACGGTTGCGGCGCTCGCAGGTGCCGATTGGGAAGCTGCGGGACGGCGAGCCCTGACCTCGCCGTCCCGTCACTGTGGGTGCGGGTCGGCGGCGGACTACCTGATCAGTTCGACGCCCAGCGGCTGGTTCGTCCCGGGAGTCACCGGTCCCATCTGCAGCTGTCCGGGAGTGGTCAGCGCCTTTACGAACCAGCCCTTCAGGCAGCCGTCCGAGCCGTTTCCGGGACCTCCGCACGTCTTCTTGGCGTTTCCCGACAGGTCCGCCTGGTCGAACAGGAAGTTGGTGAACGTGGTGATGTGGTACCAGGTGTTGTTACCGCTGCCGCTCGACTGAGGGTACGTGGAGCAATCGGACTTGTTGGGCCCAGTGGGTTGCGCGCTGCAGCTGAAATCGAACATTGGGAGCAGCACAACTTTGCCATGCAGGAGGGTGTTCATGGTGCCTTGTGGCCCATTGGGTCCCCCCTTTCCGGCGCCACCCGGGACGGTCTTGACCCACGCGGGAAAGCTCAGATCGCTGAAGCAGTTGTTCTGGATCTGGTTCGTGATGTCCTGGGCGCCGTTGCCCCCCGTACAGGCGCCCGGTACGAGGTGCACATTCGAGGCCGGCGTGAGGGTGGTCAGGTCGATGAAACCCACGGAACCGGCCGACCCCCCGCCAATATCCCCGTTCTTGTTCTTGCAGATTGGCACTGTCTGCTCATTGGCTCCCGACGCGACCTCATTGGCACCGAGAAGCGGCCAATTGGAGTCTCCAACAGTGAGTTTGCCGCTCCCGTCGCAATAGGAGACGACGTATGGAATGGTCAGCGGGAGCACCCCGCACGAGGTTCCCGGGGGGCAGTAGGAGCTCACAGCTCCCGTGAGGGCGGTCGCCTGCGAGGTGACCGTCATCGAGTCGATGCCTGCGACTCGGGCGAATGATGTGCCAAACGTGCGGGATCCGTAGGCGCGGATTCCCTGTGCGCCGGTCGGGAAACCCTGGCCGACAGCCACTGGATTGCCGGAGCCGTCGATGATCGGGTTCCCCTGGTAGTCGGTGTAGACCGCGCCGGAGAGCGTGATCCCGGCGGTCTGCGCGCTGCCGTATGTTGCCTGGCAGACTGCCAGATCCCACGTATTGGCCGGCTGTGGCTGCAGGGGGCAGGTCCCGCCTGGCGGGGGCACCGTGCTTCCCGCGAGGTACTGGGCGATGATCACCGTCCCGGCTTCTGCCGCGGCATCTGTCGCGTTCTGCGTCGCGCGCTGCTGGGCCCAGTCGTTGCCCACATCGATGATCAGGCTCGTCGCGAGCAGGATGCCCGTGAGCATGAGCGCAAACAGCACGAGGGTCTGCCCGGGTTCCCTGTGACGTCTCGACGTGGCGAACATGTGGGTCTCCAGTCAACAGCCGGAGGAGCACACCCGCTCCACCGGGACCTTGGATGTCGAGGAGAGGTTGAGCGGTCCGATGAGCTGCCCGATCACCGGCGTGATCGCGTCGAACCGGGCGGTGACGGTGACTTCCGCCAGGCAGCCAGCACTCACGCTGTCACCCGTTGCCGCGCTGCACGTCGTGGTATCTGTCGGGTCTCTGAAGACCACTGAGACGTTCGAGGTGCCGATCCCCACCGTCCCGCGAGTGCTGTAGACGGCGCAACCTTGCGCCCAGGCCTGGCCGCTGGTCGTGTCACACGCGGCGCTTCCCGAGGCTCCGGTGGTCGCCTGGTTGACGATCGCGACCCGTGCGGCATCCCGCGCGGCGCTGGCCACGGTGTTGTAAAGGAGGATCGCCCTCCCCGCGTCGAGGACGCCGAACACCAGAAGCACGAACAGCGGGAAGACCAGGGCAAACTCGACGAGTGCCTGGCCGCCGTGGCGTGTGGCGGAGAGGCGCGCTCGACTTCTCATGGTGGCGGCACCACCGGACTGCTTCCCGGAACGTTGTAGACCGCACCTGTACGGATCGGGAACGCCGATGTCGCCCCGAGCGACAGACGGCCGGTCGGGCCGAACACGTCGCCGATGACCGGCGTGATGAACGTGAAGACACAGCCCAGGGTGACCGACGCCGTGCTGCCCAGATTGGGGTTCGGAGAGAAGGTCGGGGCGGGAAGCGGTGTGGCGAGCCGGCATCCGGCGCCCGACATCTCCCCCGTGATGAGAGCCTGGTATTGAGGATCGCCCGAGACGAACGTCGGTGCCGTCATGGCTGCGTAGTTGGCGCCGACGCGTGCCGCGTTGTTGAGCTGGATCCACGATTGATAGAGCCGTCCGAAATCGACCACGATCAGCAGGATCAGCAACATGACGGGGAGCACGAGCGCGAACTCGACGAGCGCCTGACCCCGGGAATGACGGCGGGCAAATCGTTCAGTCGCGCACGTGGAGCGTCCCATGGCCCGAGTGTCGCCGGAGGCGACTTGCAGTCCGCCTTGAACTTGTCAGACGACCTTGCGAGGGCGGGGCGTTCCAGGCGAATTGTGTTGACGATGAGCACCAGTCCGGCCGCGACGCCGGCACGCAGCCGACGACGGGCAGGGCGGTGGGCGCGGGCCCCGCCGCGCGCGGGCGACCTTGATGCGCAGACCGGACCACGAGTCCGGCCATGCGATCGGCGCCTTCCCGGACGGATCGTCTCCGTCAGGCCTTCGGGTCGGCCTCCGGCGCCGTCGCCCGCCGCAGCCGATACCCGGATCCCCGGATCGTCTCGAGGTATACGGGATGGTCCGGGTCGGCCTCGAGCTTCTGGCGCAGGCGGCGCATCGTGACCCAGACGTACGAGGGGTCCGGCACCTCGGCGTCGGACCAGCCGCGGGCGAGCAGCGTCTCGGTGGAGACGACGTGGTCCAGGTTGGCCGCCAGCGCGTAGAGGAGGCGGGATTCGGCCGGCGTCAGGCTCACGGGCTGGCCGTCGACGATCGCTCGCCGTTTCTGCAGGTCGAGGATCAGCGAGGGCCCCAGCGGGATCGCTCCCGACGGCACCTGGTCGCCCACCCGGCGCAGCACCCGGTGGATGCGGGCCCGCAGCTCGGGATAGTGGAACGGCTTGGTGACGTAGTCCTCGGCAACTTCCTCGAGGGCGCCCGCCTTCGAGTCGCCGCTGTCGATGGCCGAGAGGACGATCACCGGCAGGTCGGCCCGCTCCTTGACCTGGCGGGCCAGGGTGAGCCCGTCCATCCGCGGCATCATCAGGTCGACGATGAGCAGGTCCGGCCAGCCCTGTTCCAGGCGCCGCAGGGCCTCGAACCCGTCGCGCGCGGTCACGACCTCGAAGCCGTCGTCGCGGAGCTGGTCGACGAGCACCACCAGCAGGTTCGGGTCGTCGTCGACGAGCAGGATGCGCACCGGCCGCGGCGCCATGGTCATGGCGGCAGGATAGCAGCGCCGCCGCTCGATCCGGGACGGCTCGACCGACGGAGTCCGACCGCCTCGGTCGGCGGAGGCGTACCGGCGCTTTGCCTGGACTTCCCGGGCCGGCTCTACTCCGGGCCGCGGTTCGGTTCCGCCGGCACAGTGAACGCGAACGTGGCGCCACCCTCCGGGTCGTCCTCGTACCGGAGCTGCCCACCCATGGCGCGCACCAGGCGCCGGGCCACGTCGAGCCCGAGGCCCGTGCCATCGTGGCCGTGCGCAGTGGACCCGCGCTGGAAGCGGCGGAAGATCAGCGTCCGTTCCGACCGGGGAACGCCGGGCCCCTCGTCGCGCACCCTGACCCTGAGCACCTCGCCCTCGCCCGGTGCGATGCCCACGTGGATCGGACCCGACGGCGCGTAGCGGACGGCATTGTCGAGCAGGATCCAGGCCACCTGCTCCACGGCATCCCGGTCCGCGACGGCCAGCCAGCCGCCGCTGCGGTCGTCAAGATCGAGTACCCGGTCGGACGAGACGGCATGCCACGCGCGCCGGATGGCCGGCCCCACCGCGAACGGCTCCTGGGCCGGGACGAAGACCCCGGCGTCCAGGCGGGTCGCGGTCAGCAATTCGCGGACCACGCGGCCCAGGCGGGCGGCGTCCGCGTTGATCGCCTCTGCCTGGTGTCGGCGCTCGTCCTCGGGCGCAGAGGCGGCGACCAGGTCCTCGGACGCCATCAGGATCCGCGACAGGGGGCCCTGCAGGTTGTGGCCGACGCCGCGCACGAACTCGCGCTGGATCTCGTTGGCTCGCCCGAGCTGCTCAGCGCGCCGTGAGGTCTCCTCGTGGAGCCCGGCGCTGCGGAGCGCGACGCCCGCCTCGCGGGCGAAGAGGCCGAAGAGGGCCCGGTCGGCCACGGTCCACGCGGCGACGCCAGGGCCGCGTCCCTCCAGCCGGCTGCCGGGGATCGCGTCGAGGTCAGCGGAGACGATCGACGGGTCGACCGGCCCGGGTGCCGGCCGGTGGTCGCGCACGCCGCCGTCGGGGGCCCCTCCATCGGGCGCCTGGCCATCGAGCGCCTGGCCACCGAGCGACTGTCCGTCGGTCGCCTGACCTTCGGGCGCCGGCAGCACCGGAACCGCCGCGCCCGGTGGTGCGCTCGCGGTCACGGCGCCGGTCCCGTCCCTGAGCCAGCACGCCTCCAGGCCGAAGATCGCCAGCGCCGCGTCGAGCACGTCACCTAGCAGGGCTCCCGGGCCGCGATCCGGGCGCAGCGCCTCGAGCGCCTCAAGCGAGCGCCACACGACGCGGTCGCGCTGCTCCAGGGCAGCGGCGAGCCGGTTGTGCGATGCCGCCAGACGGTCGATCTGATCGCGATCGCCGGCCGGCAGGCGCGCCGCCAGGTCGCCGGCCGCCACGGCCGTGAGTCCAGCCTCGACCGCGCCCAGGCGGCGGCGCAGCAGGTCGGCAAGGTAGACGGCGAGCGACGCGGCGAAGACGAGGACCAGGGCAAGCAGCACCGCGAGGAACGGCACCAGGTTCGCGCCGATGGTGGACGCGAGTCCCAGCTGCGTGGCCACCACCACCGTGCCGACCGCGCCGGAAGCGCCCCCCGCGGTGGCGCCCTGCACCGGCAGGGCGACGGCCACCACGTTGTTGGACAGACGACGCGCGACGAGCGCATCGGCGGCGGCCGGGAACCAGCCGGTCCCGGGCGCCGACTGCTGTGCGATGGCCTGGTCCGAAGCCGCCGTCAGTGCACCCGAGGCGTCGAAGACCGCCACGTCGAAGCCCGTCAGGCGCGTGGCCTGCACCACGAAGTCGGAGCCGATCCGCTGCGCGAAGGCGAGACCTGCCCGACCGTCGCCCTCGACCACGCCCGGACCGGAGAGGCCCGACAGGTCGATGGCCTGCAGCGAGACCTGGTAGACGCCACCCGGAAGGTCCGCGTACGTGGATCGGGGCAGGGTTCCGCCGGGCGCCAGGGCGTCCGCCAGGATCGTCTCCAGCGCCGTGGCGCCCGTCCCGGCGCCGACGGCATGCGTCCCGACCATGACCACGGCATCGTCCACCGCGCCCTGGGCCACCTGGTAGTCGACCACGGTCTGCGCAATGTCCTGGTCCTGCAGGTTCGCCACGTACCCCTGCAGGGCGGTCCACGAGGCGTAGCTCTGCGCCAGGCGGTCCAGTGCCGCGCCGTTCGACACGAGGATGCTCTGCACCGCCCGCCCGGCATCGACCGTCCGCACGTCCGCGTCGGACCGGACCGCCGCGTCGACCTGGCCCAGGACGATCGCCGACACCAGCACGACGGGCACGACGGCCAGGATCAGGAGGGAGAGCGTCTGCTGCTGTCGGTACGAGAGGCTCCTGCGCAGCGCCATTGCCGGCGCTCAGGGCACGGCCGGGACCAGCCGGTAGCCGACCCCGCGTTCCGTCAGCAGGTAGCGCGGGTGGTCCGGATCGGGCTCGATCTTCTGGCGCAGGCGCCGCACGGAGACCCAGACGAACGACTCGTCGGCCGCATCGACCTCGCTCCAGCCCCGGGCGATGAGTTGCTCTGTCCGCACCACGCGGCCGAGGTCCCGCGTGAGCGCGCCCAGGAGGCGGCTCTCGATGGGGCTCAGCGGAACACGACGCCCGTTCACCCAGGCCTCGCGGCGCTGCAGCACGAGCGTCAGGTCCGGTCCCAGGCGGAGCTCGCGGTCCCGCACGCGCTCGCCCAGCCGATGCGCCACTCGCTTGATGCGGGCTCGCAGCTCCGCGTAATCGAACGGCTTGGTGATGTAGTCCTCCGCGTACCGCTCGATGAACCTGACCTTGCTCTCGCTGGCGGTGATCGCGCTGAGCACGATGATGGGCACGTCGCCGAGGCGCAGCAGTCGCTCCGCCGTCTCCTCCCCGTCCATGCCGGGCATCATCAGGTCGAGGACGACGACGTCCGGAGCGAATGCCCTGAACCGCGCGAGTGCCTCGCTCCCCGACCTGGCGGGCTGAACGACGAAGCCGTCGCGTTCCAGCCGGTCGGTCAGCTGGGCGAGCAGCCGCACGTCATCGTCGACGAGCAGGACGCGCCGGACCTGGTCGCTCACCATCGGCTCACGTGCCCGGGCTCGGCGTGGCCTGGCCGGGCGGCGTCACCGGCTGGCCGTGGGGCGGGGGTGGTTCCGGGACGGGGGTGGTGGCGCTGCTCTGGCCGTTGCTCCCGTTCGCGCCGGGAGCGGGGTTGCCGCCGGCGTTGCTGGTCGGGTTGCCGTTGGCGGCGCCGTTCGCGCCGGGAGCGGGGTTGCCGCCGGCGTTGCTG
>JAJYDP010000226.1 GCA_021777365.1 Chloroflexota bacterium
GGAGGTTCCCGACACGGGGGTCTGGCACCCTGACGTGCGCCTCTACGAGATCCGCGACCGCGCAACCGACGCGCCGATCGCCCATGTCTACGCGGATCTCTTCCCGCGCTCCGGCAAGTTCGGCCACGCCGCCGTCTTCCAGCTCGTCAGCGGGCACCGTGCCCCCGACGGCTCGCGAGTCCTGCCCGCCTGCGCCATCGTCGCCAACGTCACCGGCCCCTCCGCCGACCAGCCGGCGCTCCTGCGGCACGACGACGTGGTGGTGATCTTCCACGAGTTCGGCCACGCCCTGCACCACTCGCTCTCACGGACCGAGTTCGTGCGCTTCGCGGGGACGGAGACGGAGCCGGACTTCATGGAGGCGCCGAGCCAGATCATGGAGCACTGGGCGTGGGATCCCGGCGTCCTGCAGCGGTTCGCCCGGCACTTCCGGACGGGGGAGCCGATCCCCGGCGAGCTGGTGGCCCGGCTGGTCCGGGCCCGCGACCTCGACGTGGGGATCCGCACGCTGCGCCAGGTCTCCCTGGGCCTGCTGGACATGAGCATGCACGACGGCTCACAGGTGCGGGACCTCGACGAGCTCGACCGCCGCGCCTGGTCGGTCATCGGGCTCCCGTACCACGAGGGCACCTTCTACGCGGCCGGCTTCGAGCATCTCTTCGGGGGATACGACGCGGGGTACTACGGCTACCTCTGGTCGAAGGTGTTCGGGGACGACATGTTCGGACGCTTCCGGGCGGAGGGCGTCACCAGCCCCGAGGTTGGAGCCGTCTACCGGCGCGAGATCCTCGAATCGGGCGGCTCCCGTGACGCCGAGGAGATGCTGCGCGCCTTCCTGGGCCGCGAACCGTCGAGTGGCACCTTCCTGGAGATGCTGGGGATCGGCCCGGCAACGCTCCCCGATGCCGGGGCCGAGGGTGCCGACGCGGCGCCATCCGACGTGGCCGAGGTCGAGGTCAGGATGCCGCCGGCAGGCTCCAGGGCGGGCGGCCCGCGCGGCGCACCGACCCCGCCGCGCTGACCCCACCGCGCTGACCCCGCCGCGCTGACCCCGCCGCGCCGGTCACCGGCCGCCTGCGGGGCTGCGCGGCAGGTCCCGGCCCGACGTGGCATCCTGCTACCGGATGAGCCTGCTGGCATGCGGCATGTCGGCGCTCGCTTCCGTGGCAGAGGTTCTTCCACGTGAGCCGTCAGCGTGTCGTGATCATGGGAGCCGCCGGGCGCGACTTCCACGACTTCAACGTCGCATTCCGCGACGATCCCGGTGTCGAGGTGGTGGCCTTCACGGCCACACAGATTCCGGGCATCGCCAACCGCCGCTATCCGCCGGGCCTGGCGGGCGCGCTGTACCCCGATGGCATCCCGATCGTCGCCGAGGACGACCTGGAGCGCGTCGTGCGGGAGGAGAAGGTCGACGCGGTCGTCTTCGCCTACAGCGACGTCTCCCACGAGCACGTGATGCACAGCGCCTCCCGCGCGCTGGCGCTGGGGGCGGACTTCATCCTCCTGGGCCCCGCCCGCACCATGCTCGAGAGCACGCGGCCGGTGGTGGCCGTCTGCGCGGTCCGCACCGGCTCCGGCAAGAGCCAGACCACGCGCCGCGTGGCCGCCATCGTGGACGAGCTGGGGCTGCGACCCGTGGTGATCCGGCACCCGATGCCCTACGGCGATCTCGAGGCGCAGCGGGTCCAGCGCTACGCGGAGTACGCGGACCTGGACCGCTACCAGACCACCATCGAGGAGCGCGAGGAATACGAGCCGCACCTCGATGCCGGGCACGTGGTGTACGCCGGCGTGGATTACGGCGCGATCCTGCGCCAGGCCGAGCAGGAGGCCGACGTCGTCCTCTGGGACGGGGGCAACAACGATTTCAGCTTCTACCGGCCGAACCTGACCATCGTCGTCGCCGATCCGCTCCGGGCGGGCGACGAGCTCCGGTACCACCCGGGCGAGACCAACCTGCGGCTGGCGGACGCGATCGTGATCAACAAGATCGACTCCGCCAGCGCCGAGCAGCTCGCGACCCTGCGCCAGCACATCCAGCGGGTGAACCCCGCAGCGGCCGTGATCGAGGCGCGTTCGAGCCTCCAGCTCGTCGGTGGCGAGATCGCCGGCAGGCGCGTGGTGGTCGTCGAGGACGGCCCGACGCTCACGCACGGCGGGATGACCTACGGCGCCGGGGTGGTCGCCGCCCGGCGGTTCGGCGCGACGGTGGTGGATCCCGCGCCGCATGCCGTGGGCAGCATCCGGGCCACCCTGGAGCGCTACCCGAACCTGCAGTCGCTGCTGCCCGCCATGGGCTACGGCGAGCAGCAGGTCCACGAGCTGCAGGAGACGCTGAACGCCGTCCCGGCGGACCTGGTGCTGGCGGCAACGCCGATCGACCTGCGGCGCGTGCTCACGCTCAACAAGCCGATCGTCCGGGTCCGGTACGATCTCGACGAGGCCAGCGGGCCATCGCTGCGCAGCCTCGTGGAGCCCGTCGTACGCGGCGAGCACGTGGCGGCCTGACCCGGGGTCGCTCGAGCTCCCGTCATCCAGGCGCCGGCGTGGCGGGTCCCGTGCCCGTCACGCCGCACCGCCCAACCGGAGAGCGATCCGATGCCTGCTGATGCCGATTCCGCCACCCATGCCGCCGAGAGCGACCCGCCGCGCCACTACCTGACCGTCTCGGCGTTGTCGCCCGAGGATTTCGCCCGCCTGATCTCCCTGTCGCGCCGCATGAAGGAGGAGCCGGGGGCGTGGCGGCAGGCGATCCCGAGCGGCAGGCTGGCGATGATCTTCGACAAGCCGTCGACCAGGACCCGGGTCAGCTTCGAGGCGGCCGCGGTGAACCTGGGGATGCACCCGCTCATGCTCCGCCCGGACGAGCTGCAGATCGGGCGTGGCGAGCCGCCGCAGGACACCGCGCGGGTCCTCTCGCGCATGGTCGACGCGATCGCCTGGCGGACGTACTCGCAGGCCGGCCTCGAGTCGTTTGCCTCGCACTGCACCATCCCGGTGATCAATGCGCTCACCGACGAGCACCACCCGTGCCAGGCCCTGGCGGACCTGATGACCATCGAGGAGACGATCGGCTCGCTGGCCGGGCGGCGCCTCGCGTACGTCGGCGACGGCAACAACGTGGCGCACTCCCTGATCGAGGCGGCCGCCCTCGCCGGGATGCACGTGGTGGTCGCGACGCCCGAGGGCTATGAGCCGGACACCGCGATCGTCGCGGCCGCCCGGGAGCGGGCCGCGACGACGGGCGGCAGCGTCGAGTTGGTGCGAGACCCGGCCGACGCCGCGCGGGGCGCGGATGCGGTCTACACCGATGTCTGGACCTCGATGGGCGAGGAGAAGGAGCGCGCGGCCCGCGAGCAGGCATTCCGCGGCTACGTCGTGACGCCCGCCCTGATGTCGCTGGCACGCCCCGGTGCGGTCTTCCTGCACTGCCTGCCGGCGCACCGCGGTGAAGAGGTGGAGGAGGCCGTCATCGAGGGGCCGTGGTCACGGGTCTGGGACGAGGCCGAGAACCGGCTCTGGACCGAGCAGGCCGTGATCTACGCGCTGGTAACGGGCGACTGGCGGGGCGATCAGTCCAGGTAGGAGGACGCTCCGGCCGCGACGGGTCACGCTGCCCGGGCCGTCAGGGACCGGACGCCGCAGACGGCCCCGGGCCGCCAGGGACCGGACGCGCGAAGGAGCCGGCCGCTCTGGCCGCGTCGGGTCGTCTCGGGCGGTCAGCTCGTCTCGGACCGCCGCGGCTGCCTCACTCCTCTTCGGAGCGGGCCTCCGTGCCGTTCTCGGTGTCCAGGAACGGGAGGATGACCCGCTCCTCCTGCTCGAAGTGCGCGCTCATGAGGGCGTGCAGCCCGTAGAGCCGAGCCCGCAGATCCACCAGCTGTCGGTGCGTGGGCTCCCGGCGCAGTGCCAGCCAGTCCGCCTCGAGGCGCTCCACCGACTGCCGGACCTGCTGGTGCTGAAGCCGCAGGAGCCGCGTGGCCCACGGCGTCCCCGCCAGGCGGTCCATCTCGGGGAAGCAGAAGTTGTCCTCCCAGTCGAGGTGGGGGAGGAGCGTCTTCTCGACCGAATCCAGGAGGCTGCGAAGCGCGCTGGCCAGATCACGGGCAGCAAGGTTCCCCGCCATCTCCGCGGTCGCCTCGATGCGGCCCACGACGTGCTCGATCTCGCGATGCTCGTGGCTCAGGATGCGGCGCTCGACCGCCACCCCCTGGCGCTGTGACATGGCCATGACAGCCTCCCTGGGACGTCATGCTCGCCCCGAGCGAGAGTGTCCCGGCCGACGGAACAGGCTGCCAGTGCCCTCTGGCATCGTTTGAGGGGCGCGATGCCCCGTGCCACCCGGCCGCCTGATGTGCCCCACGCGCACCCGGCGCGGCGTCGTGACGGGGCGGGACCGGACGGCGGGCGGAGCGAGGTCAGGCGCCCGGCCGTGTCAGGCCGTGTCAGGCATCAGGCCGCGTGTCAGGCTGCGCCAGGCGCCCGGCCGTGTCAGGCGCCCGGCCGTGTCAGGCATCAGGCCGCGTGTCAGGCTGCGGCCTCTCCGTAGGCAGGCGTGCGGCCACGAACGGCCTGCGTGGCGAGGCTCCAGACGACCACCACGATGAGGTTGATCGCGAAGGCCACCAGCCCGATGTACAGCTTGGTCCCCGCGTGACCGCCGATCGGGAAGGTCGCGAGCGAGCTGGCGAACTTGCCGGCCACCAGCCAGTAGGTCCCCGTGGCCATCCCCGCCAGCCATCCGAACGTCACCGCCCAGCGGTCCAGCCAGCGCACGTACAGCGCGAGGAAGACCGCCGGGAGCGTCTGCAGGATCCAGACCCCGCCTGCCAGCTGCAGCGTGATCGCGTACTGCGTCAGGTTGGGGATGAGGATGAAGCCCACCGCCCCCAGCTTCACCAGCAGGGAGACGATCTTGGAGACCTGCGCCTCCTCCTTCGGTGACGCCGCCGGGCGGATGTACTCCGTCCAGATGTTGCGGCAGAACAGGTTGGCCGCCGCGATCGACATCACGGATGCGGGCACCAGCGCACCGATCGCGATGGCGGCCAGGGCGAACCCGGCGAACCAGCCGGGGAACGCGAACTGGATGAGCTGCGGCACCGCGCTGTTCGCCCCGTACGGCGCGAGCGGCTTGATCCCCGCCGCGATCGCCATGTAGCCGAAGAGCGCGATCAGGCCCAGCAGGAACGAGTATGCCGGCAGGAACGCCGCGTTGCGGCGGATGGTGTTCTGGCTGTTCGACGCCAGCGTGCCGGTGATCGCGTGCGGGTAGAGGAAGAGGGCCAGCGCCGAGCCGAGCGCCAGGGTGGAGTAGCCCGCGAACAGGGTCGGCGGCAGGTCGAGCTTCGCCGCCGGTACCTTGGCGAAGATCGCCGGGAAGCCGCCGAGCTTCGCCGGGATCACGATGATCGCCACGATGACGGTGATCCAGATCATCGTGTCCTTCACGAGCGCGATCAGCGCGGGCGCGCGCAGTCCGCTCACGTAGGTGAAGACCGCCAGCACGAGGAAGGCGATGATCAGCGACACTTCGATGTTCACGCCCAGCACCTGGATGACCACGGCGATCCCCAGGATCTGGAGGGCGATGTAGGGCATGGTGGCCACGATGCCGGTGATCGCGATGAGCAGCGCCAGCCCCGGGCTGTCGAAGCGATCCTTGACGTAGTCCGACGCGGTCACGTGGCCACGCTCGCGGGCGATCTGCCACAGCTTGGGCATGATCAGGAAGACGAGCGGGTAGACGATGATCGTGTACGGCAGCGCGAAGAGCCCGAGCGCGCCGGATCCGTAGACCAGCGCCGGGACGGCCACGAAGGTGTACGCGGTGTACAGGTCCCCGCCGAGCAGGAACCAGGTCACCACCGTCCCGAACCGGCGTCCGGCGAGCCCCCATTCCTCGAGCGCGTTGAGGTCGGCGCGGTGCCATCGGGACGCGATGAAGCCGATCCCGGTGACGAGGAGGCCGAGGACGACGAAGACGGCGATCTCGTCCGGGTGCATCAGTGTGTCTCCTCCCGCGATTCGGCCCTGGCCTCGGCCCTGTCGGCGTTCGTCCGCACCCGGTACACGAAGATGGTCAGCGCGGCCGTGACGATCGTCCACGCGAACTGGTACCAGATGAAGAAGGGAACGCCGTCGAGCCGTGGATGAATCCCGTCGTACAGCTGCGGCAGCAGCACCGCGGCGAACGGGATGAGGAGCAGGACCAGGACTCCGTTCCGCGCTTGCATCGCACCCTCCCGGCAGCAGAATGGATGGGCAGGAGGGTGCTGTGGGTGCTCGTCGAGGGGCAGCACACGACGCCTTCGTTCGTGTATCAATTCGCTAACACTTTCCGCGCGAAGCCGGGAGCGTGCCGCCGGCAGGAACGCCCATGGATCGCGGGCCAGATTGCTCTGGCGCAGGGCGGGTGGTTCGCGGTTAGCTCCGGCCGACGGTCCTCCGTGCCGACTTGGCGATCTGCGCAGGCCGCCGGGAGCACGTGGAGAGCATGGCCAGCAGAATCGGGAAGCACGGGTCGGGGATCGGACGCGACACGGTCGCCGGGATGGCCGGGGGCTGGGATCCAGGGGCGCCGGACAGGTGACGATCTCCGACGGCGACCTGGTGGTCGTGGGCATCGGCAACATCCTGATGCGCGACGATGGGGTGGGCGTACGCGCCGCCGAGCTGATCCTCGCGGCCGCGGCTGACGATGCCGCCGCGCTTCCCCCGCAGACACGGGTCATCGACGGCGGCACCCTGGGGCTGGACCTGCTCCCGGTGATCGAGGATGCTCGCGCGGTGGTGCTGATCGACGCCGTCGACCTGCGACGATCGCCCGGGGACGTGGCCGTCCTTCGCGGCGACGATCTCCACGTGGCCCTGTCCGGCCACGTCTCGCCGCACCAGGTCGGCGTGGGGGATCTCCTGGCAGCCGCGCGGCTCACCGGCCGGTTGCCCGCGCAGGTGGCGCTGGTGGGGATCCAGCCGCGCGAGATCGAGGTGGGGCTCGAGTTGACGGAGCCGGTGGCCGCGGCACTGCCCCGTGCGGCGGCAGTGGCCCGCCAGACGGCGTGGGAGCTCCACGACGGCGCCGGGTCGGCGGGCACCGGGCCGGCAGCGGCCCGGCCGGAGGGCGCGGACTACCCCGACGCCGGGTCGGGGACGATCGGTCGCACCGACGGGCCCGACGGGCCCGACGGGCGGGGAGGCGCCTGATGCACGAGGCGGGGATCGCCCGATCCATCGCCGGTGCGCTGCGCGGCCGGCAGCTCGACGGGCGCCGGGTCGTGCTGCACGTCCACGGTGGCGACCACGACCCCGACGCGTTCGAGGCGTCCCTGCGCTTCCACCTGCAGCTCGAGGCCCCGGAGCTCGCGGCGGTGGCGCTGGAGCTCGTCCGCGACCCGGCACCCCGTCTCTGCGTGCGGTGCGGGGCCCGGTTCTCCGCGGCGCGTCCCGACCAGCCATGCCCGGAGTGCGGAGGCGCCAGCCTCTCCCTCGAGGAGCACGAGCAGGTCGAGATCGAGCTGGTGGGCTGACCCGTGGCCGAGACGGAGGCGGGCGCCGGGGCCGTGCGGCCTGGCGAGGAGGGCCGCCCCGCAGCCCCTGACGCACGGGCTCGCGCCGCGACTCCAGGCGGGCCGACGAGCCTGGCGTCCCCGGACGGAGATGGGCGC
>JAJYDP010000227.1 GCA_021777365.1 Chloroflexota bacterium
TCCACAACCGGCGCCTGACGATCACGACCCTGCTGGTCGTCGCGGCCATCGGCGCGATCGCCCTCGGGGCGGTCGGCGAGGCCGCCGAGCTCGTCGTCATCTTCTCGCTCGGCGAGGTGCTCGAGGACTACGTCAGCGACCGGGCCCGCGGCTCGATCCGCGCCTTGATGGCCCTCACCCCGCCGATGGCCCTGCTCAAGAGACCGGCCGGCTCGCTGCCCACGCTCGTGCCGGTGGAGTCGCTCGTGCCGGGCGATCTCGTGGTGGTCCGCCCCGGCGAGCGGCTGCCGACCGACGGGCGGGTCGTGGCCGGGAGCTCCTCGGTCGACCAGAGCCCGGTGACCGGCGAATCGATCCCGGTCGAGGTGACCCCCGGGACCACCGTCTTCGGTGGCACGGTCAACGGCTCCGGCGCCCTCGAGGTCGAGACCACGAAGGAGTGGTCCGACACGACGCTCGCCCGGATCATCCGCCAGGTCGAGGAAGCCCAGGCCGCCAAGGGCGGGGCCGAGCGCTTCGCCGACCGCTTCGGCGCGGTCTACACCCCCGCGATGTTCGTCCTCGCCGCGGTGGTGGCGACCGTCCCGCCGCTCCTCGGCGGGGATCTGCGCGAGTGGCTGTACCGCGGCCTCGTGGTGCTCGCCGTCTCGTGCTCATGCGCGCTCGTCATCTCGGTCCCGGTCAGTGTCGTGGCGGCGATCTCGCGGGCGGCGCGTGACGGGATCCTCATCAAGGGCGGCGTGTATCTCGAGCGCCTGGCCGGCATCCGGGCCATCGCCTTCGACAAGACCGGCACGCTCACCCAGGGGAGGCCGGCGCTGACCGATGTCGTGCCGCTCGACGGCCTGACGCCCGACGATGCGCTGCGCCTGGCGGCCGCGGTCGAAGCCTCCAGCGAGCATCCCCTGGCCGGGGCGATCGTGGCTGCGGCCACGGAGCGAGGGCTGACCGTGGCGGCAGGCGCCGATCTGCGCGCGCTGCCGGGGATCGGCGTCGAGGCCACGGTGGACGGGCGACGGCTGTTCGTGGGGCGCCTCAACGGCCGCGACGTCGTCCCGGGTGCGGCAACGGACGCGCTCGATCGCCTCGAGCGAGCTGGCAAGACCGCCGTCGTGCTGGCCGACGCTGGGCGGCCGCTGGCCGTCCTGGCGGTCGCCGACGCCCCGCGCGCGGAGGCCACCGCGATCGTCGGCGAACTCGAGGGCATGGGCCTCGAGCGGCTGGTCATGCTGACCGGCGACAACGAACGGACTGCGGCGGCGATCGCAGGGAGGCTCGGGCTGCGCGAATGGCGGGCGGGCCTGCTGCCCGAGGACAAGACCAGCGCGATCGAGCGCTTGCGCGCGGAGCGGGGCGCGATCGCCATGGTCGGCGACGGGGTCAACGACGCGCCGGCTCTCGCGCTCGCCGACGTGGGCATCGCGATGGGCGCCGCGGGCACCGACGTCGCACTCGAGACCGCCGACGTGGCGCTCATGGCCGACGATCTCGCGAAGCTGCCGGTCGCGCTCCGCCTGGCCCGCCGGGCCATGGCCAACGTGCGCCAGAACATCGCGCTCTCGCTGGTCGCGGTCGCCATCCTCGACGTGGCCGCGCTGGCGGGCTGGCTGTCGTTGACCGAGGGCGTCCTGCTCAACGAGGGCTCGGCGGTCCTCATCATCGCCAACGGCCTCCGGCTGCTGCGCGCCCCGGCCGTCCGATGATCACCCGCAAGCAGCTCCGCGCCCAGCGCCGCGACGAGCGGCTCGCGAGCGAAGCGGCGCAGCGGCAACGTCGACGCACCGTCCGCCTGATCTCGGCTGCTGCGGCCGTTGTCATCGTGGCGGCCCTCGGGGTGGCGATCACCGTCAGCCTCGCCGGCGGCGGACCAGCCAGTCCGGCCGCCACGACCGGACCGGCGGTCGATCTCGCCGCGCTCCCCGGCCTGCAGGCGACGGCCGCCCCCTGGCAGCCCGAGTACGGCTCCCTGCCGGTGCGGCTGGCGGCGCTCGCGCTGCCGCCCAACGGCGACGAGGCCTATCACATCCATGCGCATCTCGCGGTCTTCGTCGACGGCACCGCGGTGACCGTTCCCGCCAACGTGGGGATCAGCACGGTCGCGCAGATCGAATCGCCGATGCATACCCACGACACCAGCGGCGTCATCCACATCGAAGCCGGCGCGCCATCGGACGCGTTCACGCTCGGTGCCTTCTTCGACATCTGGGGAGTCACGTTCGACGCGCAGCAGCTGGGCAGCTACCGCGACGGTGGCGGGCGATCGGTCCAAGTCTACGTGAACGGCCGCCAGATCACCGATCCCACCCGCTACGTGCTCCAGCCGCACGACGACATCGTCGTCGGCTACGGCGCGCCGGGCTCGTTCCCCCAGACGGTGCCACGCGCCTGGCCGCCGGGGGAGTAGGCCCCCGCCTCGGAGCGCGGGACGACCAGGCCCGCTCCGGCCGACGCGCCCGATGGGCTGTGAGTCACGACCAACAACCCGGGACAACAGGAGACAGCAGAATGCGGCACGGCAGAGCCAGCGTCCTGATCGCGCTTCTCACCATCGGCCTGGTGCTCTCGGGCTGCGGCGCCGGATCGAGTCAAGCTCCGACCTCGGCCGTCCCCAGCAGCCCAACCTCGGCCGCCCCCGGCACAACCGACTCGCCCGCCGCGAGCCCGCAACTGATCGATCTGGGCGTGCTCCAGGGCGTGACGCCGACCCATAACCCTGGGACGGGTCCCCGTCTGGCCCTGCCGCCGGGCCCGCTGGCGGTCCCCGGGCAGCCCTTCCCCCTCGGGGCAGTGGTCCAGTTCGCCTTCCCGATCGCCAACGACGGCACCGAGCCACTCACAGTCGGCGCGATCCAGGCCAACTGCGAGTGCATCCGCGCGACGATCCAGTCCGCGCCGATCGCGCCCGGCCAGAGTGCGCTCGTGCACATCGAGTTCGAGACGGTCGTGGACGGCCCCGGGGCGGACTGGGAGGCGCTCACGTTCGTGACCAACGACCCGGGCTACGGCGCGACGCGCCCGCCGCTGCGGGCCGACCTGCGGTTCGCCATGAGCGTGATCCGGGCGCCGTGAGCGCGGCGGATGGCAGCGTTTGCTCGGAACTTGGACCACAGAGCAGGGGATAGCGACATGCACCAGTGGCTGGTGACGGTGCGCGCCAGACCGTCGGACGTCGCTCTCGCTCGCACGCTGCCGCTCGACGGACTCCTGCCGCTGCTGGCTGCGGCGCCCGGCTGCCCGGGAGAGTCCACCTCGCCGACGGCCGGCCCGATGGGGGCCAAACGTTCATGACAGGACGCAAGGACCTTGGGACGGAGCGCGGGAGCAGGCGGGCCCGCGAGCGCGCCGCCCCGGATGCTGCGTGGCACCGGCGGCTTTCACGCATGGCGGGCGGCGTGGCCGTCGTTGTCGTGGCGATGGCCGCCATCGCCGCGATCGTCGTGCTGGGTTTCGGAAGCGGATCCGCCGTGACCCACGTCGGGGGCCTGTCGGCCAGCCCGCTCCACTCGTTCAGCGGCGACCACCACGCACCCTTTATCTCGGTCGCCGACTACGAGCCGATCTACGCCCGCAAGGACCCCAACTGGATCCTCGTCGATGTGCGCGAGGCGCCCGAGCGGGCGAACGCCCACATCCCCGGCGACATCTGGGTCCCGCTCGCCGACGCCGCCACGACCGGCTGGCAGGCGCTCCTGCCGTACAAGGACAAGATGATCGTCCTGTACTGCGACTGCCCGTGGGCCG
Source organism: Chloroflexota bacterium (assembly GCA_021777365.1). The sequence continues at coordinate 3,742 of JAJYDP010000227.1, forward strand.
AGGCCGCCCAGGAGTCGGTCATCCTCGAGGCCCATGGCTTCAGTGACGCTCACCTGCGGGTCCTCCACGAAGGGATCCAGGGCTGGGCCGCCGCCGGCTATCCGATCGTCTCGGGCGGGAACCCGTGCCAGGAGCACTACTGGCCGCGGGCCTGCGGCGGGTGAGCCGGCCGCCCCTCGCTCTGGCCCTGACCGGCCTGGTGCTGCTCGCGGGCTGCACTGCCGGGCCGCCGCCGACGGCGACCGTGGAGATCGTCGCCGATCCCGTCGCGGGGCGCGCCTACCGGACGGCGGTCCTCCAGGTCGCGCCGGGAATGGGGGGACATGGGAGCACGACACGCGGCTCCGCACGGTGACCGCACGGGACGACAGCTTCGGATCGGGGTTCCTCTCGGAGGACCAGATCCACACCGTGCGCTTCGACCGACCCGCCGTCTATCGCTACGACTGCGCCATCCATCCGGCGATGGTCGGCGAGTAGCCGGCGCAGCCCGAATGGGCGTTGACAACCTGTGGTCGTGGCTCATAATGGAGCAATCGACATATTCACATTCCTATGGGGAGTCGTACGTGTTCTATCCCGTGGGTGGGGCTTGGCTGATCTTTCCGATCATCGGCCTCGCCGTGATGCTGGTGATGCTGGCGCTCATGTTCCGGCCGGGTGACCGGTCGGGCGGGTGGGGACCCTGGTGCATGGGCGGCGAGATTCGACGCGACCGCGGCGGGCACCAGGACGCCGATGCGCTCGAGATCCTGCGCCAGCGCTACGCCGCCGGCGAGCTGAGCGCCGAGCAGTTCGACGCGATGCGCCAGCGGCTCGACGGGCGCTGAGGGGACCACGATGGCCGTGACCACGCTGTCCCTCGTGGCCTCGCCGCCGTTCCCGCGCGACGCTGCCGAGGAGCTGGCGCGCCAACTGCAGACCCTCGGCGACCCGACCCGGCTGCAGATCCTCTCCGCGCTCGAGCTGGTCTGCGTGCCGGTGAGCGCGGTCGTCGAGGCCACCGGTCTGCCGCAGCCGACGGTCTCCCACCACCTGCGCATCCTGGCCGACCGCGGCCTGGTGCGGGGGGCCCGGCACGGGGCGCGGATTTACTACTGCCTGGAGGACGCGCGCGTCATGGACTGCGTGCGCGGGATGCAGGCGCTGGTCGAGCGATGACGCCTGAGGTGGTGCTTTACTGCCGCCCGCGGTGCGCCGCCTGCGGGACGCTCAGCCGCTGGCTCGACGAGCGCCGCGTGCCGTGGGTCCTGCGGGACGTGACCGCCGACGCAGGCGTCGCGGCGCGCGTGATCGGGCTCGGCTTCCGCTCCCTGCCGGTCGTCGAGACCGCCTACGGCCGCGCGACCTGGGGTGGCGATCTCGACGCCGTGGCGCAACTGCTCGACGATCATCCGGTGCACCAGGACTTCGCGCTGGCGCCCGATCTTCAGCCAGGAGGAGTGCACCATGGATAGACCAGCTGCGGTCGACCCCGTCCTCGATGCCCAGCAGGCGCACTGGGTGCGCACGTTCACTGCCCACGCCGAGATGTTCGGGCGCGAGGCGAGCGAGCCCGCGCGGGCCGCCCTGGAGCGCTTCCGCGGCCAGCGCGTCGGCGGGCTCCTCGAGCTCGGCGCCGGCCAGGGCCGCGACACGCTCTTCTTCGCCGCCCAGGGGCTGCAGGTCACCGCCCTCGACTATGCCGAGAGCGCGCTGGGCGAGATCGCGGCCAAGGCTGAAGGTGCGGGTCTCGGCGATCTTGTCCACCCCGTGCCCGGCGACGCCCGCCGACCGCTGCCGTTCGCCGACGCGTCATTCGACGCGGCCTACGCCCACATGCTCTTCTGCATGGCGCTCACCACGCCCGAGCTCGACGCGTTGGCGGGCGAGGTGCGCCGGGTCCTGCGCCCGGGCGGCCTGCTCGTGTACACGGTCCGCACCACCCAGGATCCCCACTACGGCGCAGGGATCGATCGTGGGGACGACATGTTCGAGATGGGCGGCTTCATCGTCCACTTCTTCGATCGGGCGCTCGTCGAGCGGCTGGCCGCAGGCTTCGTACCCCTCGAGCTCGCGGAGTTCGAGGAGGGCCCGCTGCCCCGGCGGCTGTATCGGGTGACGCTGCGCAAGTCATGAAAGGCCGGCTCGGGCCGGCCAAGGAGGTACCTGAGATGTGTCCGTGGTGCTGGGACGAGGCGTGGGGACCGCGGCAGGCCCGCTTCGGGCCGCCCTGGGCCTGGGCGGGGGGACCCTGGCAGGGGGGACCCTGGCGGGACGAGGCCGGCCGGTGGGCTGCCGGACCGTGGTGGCGCTCCCGCCCGCGCCGCGAGGACCTCGAGGAGGCCAAGCGGCACCTTGAAGAGCGCCTGGCGGAGGTGAACGACGAACTCGACCGCGAGAGCGGCGGATGATCCCGCCGCTCCGGAAAGATAAGGGAACCAGCCATGACGACGAGAGACGACGGCCGGTGCCGGTGCTGGAGCCGCTACCAGTGGGCCTCGGTGTTCCCGATCCCGCCCAGCCCGAGGAGCCGACCTGGGATCTGAGCCAGCGGCCGGGCGACCAGGGAACGGGCAGTCCGCGCCGGGTCGGGCCACCCCGCCCGGACACCGCCGGCCGCTTCAGTGGGTTCGGGCACAACCCGGGCGGCCACCGCTGGCACCGGCCCCTTGAGCGGAGTGCGACGGTGATGGTCGCGCACATGACCGCGCTCACAGAAGGCGGACGAGACGCCAGCCACGGGCGGGCCACTGACCGTGGCTGAGATCGGCGCTCCGATACCCGCGGGTCAGGTCGAGCCCGGCGTGATCCGGCCCGGCCTCCGGGCTCGGGGGGTGGGATGACCTACGGTGAGGAACGGGACGGTCGCGTTGGGAGACCCACGGAACGTCCCCACAGGGAAGGAAGGATTGATGATCGACCGGATGACGACCGTGATGGCCGAGCGCATGGCGGGGCGCATGAGCCCCGACCAGATGCAGGCCATGATGGCCGAGATGATGGGCCAGCTGTTCGCCGGGATGGAGCCGGCCGACCGGATCGCCTTCATGCAGGCGATGATCGGGACCTGCATCCCCAAGCTTACCGAGGGACTCACCCCGACTGAACGCGGCGAGCTCGCGGCGCGTGTGCTCGACCGGATCGCGGAGGAGCTGAAGCCGGCGGTCCGGGCGCCGCAGCCGTGACGGCACGACCCACCGTGGTGAGGGGCTCGGACAGCCAAGTAGGTCAGCTGGAGGAACGATCATGGCACCCGGCATCACCGATCCCTACGACCAGTTCCATGCCGCGGTCTACGGCCCTGCGGGAAGCCTGGATCGCAAGACGCGCCATCTCATCTGCCTCGGCGCGGCCCTGGGCGCGGGCTGCGAGTCATGCACGACGTACGCGCTGGGTGTCCTCCGCGAGCTCCACACCAGCGAGGCGGAGATCGATGAGGCGATCGCGGTGGCCATGACCGTGGGCGCGAGCAGCGCGCGGCTCCTGGCGAAGCGGGTCCGGACCGCGAATCCGTGACGCAGGCGATACGGGACACGTTCAGGTCAGCCCGGGCCCGACCCGCCGCCGCTGGGGACGGCCGGTGCGTCCCATGAGCGGCACCTCGACGGGTAGCCCGCCACAGCCCTCCTCCGCGGCCGACGGTCTTGCTCGCTCGGGAGCCAAGGCCCGCCCAGCCGACCGTCCTGGCCGTCTTTGCCCATCCCGACGACGAGGCGTTCGGCCCCGGCGCGACCCTCGCCACCTGGGCGCAGCAGGGATCGGACCTGACCGTCCTGACGCTGACCCACGGAGAGGGCAGCACCCTGGGCGCCACCGGCGCGGTGGACCTCGCGGAGGAACGCGCCCGGGAACTCGAGGCCTCGCTCAACGCCCTCGGGATCACGCGGCACCTGCTCCTGGACCTGCCCGACAGCGCGTGGGGGT
>JAJYDP010000228.1 GCA_021777365.1 Chloroflexota bacterium
CAACACCTTCCAGGACAACTACCTCGAGGTGCCGTTCGACCTCTCGAAGGTGCTGTTCATCACCACGGGCAACCTGCTCGACCCGATCCCGGCGCCGCTGCGTGACCGCATGGAGGTCATCCAGCTCCCGGGCTACACGCAGCAGGAAAAGGCCGAGATCGGCCGGCGGTTCCTCATCCCGAAGCAGATGACCAACCACGGGCTGACCCCGAAGCGCATCGAGATCACCGACGAGGCCATGACGCAGCTCGTGCAGGCCTACACGCACGAGGCCGGCGTCCGGAACCTCGAGCGCGAGATCGCCAACATCATGCGCAAGGTCGCGAAGACGGTCGCCGAGGGCCGCAAGCGCAAGACGGTGGTCGACATCAAGAAGCTGGACGAGTTCCTGGGTCCACCGCGCTACGAGTACGGCGAGCTCGAGCCGGAGGACCAGGTCGGCGCGGCGACCGGGCTCGTGGTGACCGAGACCGGGGGCGACATCGTCGCCGTCGAGGTGACCCGCATGGAAGGCAAGGAGGACTTCATCCTCACCGGCCAGCTCGGCGAAGTCATGCGGGAGTCCGCGCGCGCCGGGCTGTCCTGGACGAGGGCCCACGCCCGCGAGCTGGGGATCGCGCGCGAGGTGTTCGAGAAGAACACCCTGCACATCCACGTGCCGGCCGGCGCCATTCCCAAAGACGGGCCGTCCGCGGGGATCACCATGGCCACGGCGATCGTCAGCGGCCTCACCGGGATCCCCGTCCGCAAGGACGTGGCCATGACCGGCGAGATCACACTCCGCGGCCGCGTGCTCCCCATCGGCGGGCTGAAGAGCAAGATCCTCGCCGCGCACCTCGCCGGTGCCAGCACGGTGATCCTGCCCAGGCGCAACGAGAAGGACCTCCGCGACATCCCCGAGGAGATCCGCAAGCAGATGAAGCTCGTGCTGGTCGACTCGATGGACCAGGTGCTAGAGGCGGCGCTCCGGCGGCGGCCCACCGCCCTGCCGGCACAGCCGGTGGAGCAACAGCCCGAGCGGGAAGCGGCGCGCGAGCCAGCACTTCCCGAGGCCGCGTCCGGGCGGAGCACATTCCCTCCGGCCCCGGCGGCGATCGGGGGAATCGAGCACTGAGCGGAGCGCACTGAGCAGTCGGTGCCGCGCGTCCCCGCGGCGCGGGGCACCGATCCTGGCCTGAGATGGAGTACAAGGACTACTACGCGATCCTGGGGCTCCCGCGGACGGCGAGCCAGGCCGACATCAAGAAGGCCTTCCGCCGCCTGGCGCGCCAGCACCACCCCGACGTCAACAAGGGGAATGCCGAGGCCGAGCGGCGGTTCAAGGAGATCAACGAGGCCCACGCGGTTCTCGCGGATTCCGAGAAGCGCAGGGCCTACGACACGCTGGGCGCCGACTGGGCCGCCTACCAGCAGGGCGGCGCGGGCGGAGCCGAGAACCCCTTCGCGGACTTCGTCCGCCGCTCGTACGCGGGACCCGGCGGCGCACCCGGCGGCGCACCCGGCGGGATCCGGTTCGAGTACCGCGGCAACGCCGAGGACCTGTCGGGTTTCAGCGACTTCTTCCGTACCTTCTTCGGCGCCAGCGCCCCTGGTGCCTCCTCGGGCTCCGCCTCCGGGCGGACGTCGACCGGCAGGGCCGGCGGGGTCGAGTACGACGACATCCTGGGCGGGCTCGGGTTCGAGACACCGCCGGGACGTGCGGGCGGGCGGCGTGTGCGTACCTCCGAGCCGCCCCGGGCCATGCCGCGGCAGGATGTCGAGGCGGAGACGGAGGTCACGCTCGAGGAAGTGTCGCAGGGCACCACCCGCCTGCTGCAGGTGGGCGACCGCCGGTACCAGGTCGCGATCCCTGCGGGGGTGGTGGACGGGCAGCGGATCCGGCTGAGCGGCAAGGCCGGGAGCGGCCCCGCGGCGGGGGATGTCTACGTGCGGGTGCGGGTGCTTCCGCACGCGACGTTCGAGCGGCACGGTGCCGATCTCACCCGCGAGGTGCCCATCACGCTGCGGGACGCGCTGCTGGGCGGCGAGGCTCCGGTGGAAACGCTCGGCCACACGCGCCTGCTGCTGCGGATCCCGCCAGAAACGCAGGCCGGGCGGACCTTCCGGCTCGCCGGGCAGGGCCTGCCGCGCTTCCGTGGCGAAGGCCGCGGGGACCTCTATGCGCGTGTGCGCGTGGTCCTGCCGACCCGCCTGGACGAACACGCCCGCGAGCTTGCCGGCCGGTTCCTCGACGCGGCCGGCCAGTCGGATCCCGGGCAGGCAAAGGCACCAGCGTGAGCCGGGAACATCTCGCCCCGGACGGACCCACGACGGGGGCCCCAGTGACAAGGATGACCGGCGACCTATGAAGCTCGACCGCTACACGGAGAAGGCCCAGCAGGCCATCGTCGACGCCCAGCGCATCGCCACCGAGCAGCAGAGCCCGGTGCTCGACTCCGAGCACCTGCTGGCGGCTCTCCTCGAGGACGATGAGGGGATCCCGGCCGCGACCCTCCGGCGGCTCGGCGCCGACCCGGCAGCCATCCGCACGGAGCTCGCCGCCGCGCTCTCGCGCCGCGCGCGCATCCAGGGCGGGTCGCTCGCCCTCGACCCGCGCGCCCGCCAGGCGCTGGAGCGTGCCGAGGACGAGGCGAAGCGGCTCAAGGACGAGTACGTGTCTACCGAGCACCTGCTGCTGGGCGCCTCCGACGCAGGGGGCGATGCGCAGCGCATCCTGGAGCACCACGGAGCGACCCACGAGCGGATCCTGCAGGCGCTCGCGAGCGTGCGCGGCACGCAGCGCGTGACCTCGCAGAACCCCGAGTCGACATACCAGGCGCTCGAGAAGTACGGGCGCGACCTCACCCACGACGCCCGAGAGGCCCGGCTCGACCCCGTCGTCGGCCGTGACGAGGAGATCCGGCGCGTCATCCAGGTCCTCAGCCGCCGCACGAAGAACAACCCGGTGCTGATCGGCGAGCCGGGGGTGGGCAAGACCGCCATCGTCGAGGGGCTTGCGCAGCGGATCGTGCGCGGGGACGTGCCGGAGACGCTGAAGGACAAGCGGGTGATCGCCCTCGACATGGGCGCCCTCATCGCCGGCGCGAAGTACCGCGGCGAGTTCGAGGAGCGCCTGAAGGCCGTGCTCAAGGAGATCACCGAGAGCGCCGGCCAGATCATCCTGTTCATCGACGAGCTGCACACGGTGGTGGGCGCGGGGGCCGCCGAGGGCGCCATGGACGCCTCCAACCTGCTCAAGCCGATGCTGGCCCGCGGCGAGCTGCACGCCATCGGGGCGACCACGCTCGACGAGTACCACAAGCACATCGAGAAGGACGCGGCGCTCGAGCGCCGCTTCCAGCCCGTGTACGTCGACGAGCCCACGGTCGAGGAGACGATCTCGATCCTTCGCGGCCTGCGCGAGCGGTACGAGGTGCACCACGGCGTCCGCATCAAGGACTCCGCGCTGGTCGCCGCGGCCGTCCTCTCGCACCGGTACATCAGCGGCCGCTTCATGCCCGACAAGGCCATCGACCTGGTGGACGAGGCGGCCAGCCGGCTCCGGATGGAGATCGACTCGATGCCCGTGGAGCTCGACGAGCTCGAGCGGCGCCGCATCCAGCTCGAGATCGAGCGCGAGGCGCTCCGAAAGGAGCAGGACGAGGCGTCGAGGGCGCGCCTGGAGGCGCTCGAACGCGAGCTGGCCGAGATCGGCGAGCAGGCGGGGGCGCTGAAGCAGCGCTGGGAGACCGAGAAGGCGGCCATCGCGGGACTGCGCCAGACGAAGGCCGCCCTCGAGTCGCTGCAGCACGAGATCGAATCGGCCGAGCGCGCCGCCGACTACGGTCGCGCCGCCGAGCTCCGGTACGGGCGCCAGGTCGAGTTGCAGCAGCAACTCCGGCAGCAGGAAGCCGCCCTCGCGGCGCTCGACGGGCAGACCCGCCTCCTCAAGGAGGAGGTCGACGCCGAGGACATCGCCGAGATCGTCAGCCAGTGGACCGGGATCCCGGTGACGCGGCTGATGGAGGGCGAGCAGGCGAAGCTCGTCCACATGGAAGAGCGGCTGCACGAGCGGGTCATCGGGCAGGACGAGGCGATCGAGGCCGTGAGCGACGCGGTGCGCCGCGCTCGGGCCGGGCTCAAGGACCCGCGCCGTCCGATCGGGTCGTTCATCTTCCTGGGTCCCACCGGCGTCGGGAAGACGGAGCTGGCCCGCGCCCTCGCCCAGTTCCTGTTCGACGACGAGCAGGCCATGACGCGGCTCGACATGAGCGAGTACATGGAGAAGTTCGCGGTCAGCCGCCTCATCGGCGCTCCGCCCGGGTACGTGGGGTACGAGGAGGGTGGCCAGCTGACCGAGGCCGTCCGGCGGCGCCCGTACCAGGTGATCCTGCTCGACGAGATCGAGAAGGCCCACCCCGACGTCTTCAACGTGCTGCTGCAGGTGCTGGACGACGGCCGGCTCACCGACGGGCAGGGCCGCACGGTGAACTTCAAGGACACCGTGGTCATCATGACCAGCAACGTCGGCAGCCAGTTCATGGCCGAGTTCACCGGGCAGACCGACGACCAGGCGTACGGGCAGATGCGCAGGCGGGTGATGGAGGCGCTGCGGCAGCAGTTCCGGCCGGAGTTCCTCAACCGCGTGGACGAGATCATCGTGTTCCACGCCCTGACCGACGCCGACCTGTCCGCCATCGTCGAGCTGCTGGTGGCCGACCTGCAGCGGCGGCTGGCGGATGCCGACCTGACCGTCGAGCTGGCCCCCTCCGCCCGGACGCTGATCGCGGCGGAGGGACACGACCCGGCATACGGGGCACGGCCCCTGAAACGGGCCGTCCAGCGGACCATCGAGAACCCGCTGGCGCGGGCGCTCCTGGAGGGCTCGTTCCAGCCCGGGTCGAGGATCACCGTGGAAGCCGACCGGACGACCGGAACGATCCTGTTCCGGTCGGGGGACCGGGTGGTGGCCGCCACGGGCCGGCGCGACGCGCGGGCGCCCGAGCGCGAGGGCGCCCGGCCACGCGACATCGTCGAGGAGACGCTGGCCTCGGCCACGCGGCCGAAGCGCGGCGACGGCGGGCCGATCATCCAGTAGCGGGCGCAGTCCCGACCTTCGCGGCGACCTGCCGGGCTCGGCTGACGGCCGCCCGAACCCGGGCCGGCGCCGCCACGCACCCGTGGCGTCCCAACCGCCTCGTCCGTCAGGTCGCCGCCGGCCGGGACGCCTCCGCCCGTCCTGGCAGGAGTGTTCGCGTACCATCCCGGCGATGCGCTTCGACGATGCCGTCGCGCGGCTGGAGCAGCTCCCGGATCCCCTGCCGGAGCCGCCGGAGGCGCTGCGCCCGATGCCGGTAGGGGACGGGAGCCTGCTTCCCCGCGACCTCAACCCGGAGCCGCGCGACGCCGCCGTGCTGGTGCTGCTGTACCCGGGCCCCGACGGCGAGGCGTGGACGGTGCTGACCGAGCGACCGGCCGGGGACCTGCGACACGCCGGCGAGGTGAGCTTCCCAGGCGGCGCGGTGGAACCCCTGGACGCCTCCATGGCCCAGGCCGCCATCCGCGAGGCGCGCGAGGAAATCGGGCTCGACCCGGCCCAGTGCGGCATGCGCGTCCTGGGGGAACTCGGGCCGGTGGACGTGCGCGTCTCCGGGTTCCGGCTCCATCCCGTGGTCGCGGCGGCGGACCGCAGGCCGTTCCTCGAGGGTGACGCGCGCGAGGTCTCCGCGATCCTCGAGGTCCCGATTCGCGCCTTCCTGGCGGGCGCACCGATCGAGACGGTCGAGGAAGAACGGTCCGGATGGAGGCTCCGCTACGGCGCCTACCCCGTCGCCGGCTACCGGATCTGGGGGGCCACGGCCCGTGTCCTGGGACAGCTCGGGGCGGTGCTGGGTTCGGCTACGGGCGAGCCCGGAGCGGGCGAGGAGGGCCCGCCCGCAGGCGCGCCCTGAGCGACGCACCGTGGCGCCCTCCCACGCAGCCTCGATCCACGCGGCTTCGATCCGCCACGTGCGCTACCAGGGCTCCCCGCTGGACTCGTCACGCTCGTTCGATGCCGGCGCCGGCGGCTCGGCCAGCGACCCTCGACCGCGCTCGACCCCATCCGGGGCCTTCGCCGCGCCCGGGGACGCCGGGTGCAGGAGGCGCGCCTGCACGCCGCCAACCAGCTCGCCCATGGCGTCGGCGGCGCCACTGAACTCCACCACGAGGGCGCGCATCTCGGTCCCCTCCGTCCAGGCCCCGTGGAGCTCGCCGGCCGGCCACAGCACAGCCTCGCCGTGCCCCACGCGGGCTCGCTCGTCCGCGACCTGGACGAATCCGCCGCCGCTCACCACCACGAAGTAGCTGGTGTTGGGGTTCGTGTGGGGCGTGATCATCGCGCCCGGGGAAAACGCGAGCTCCGCGATGGTCCCACGGCCGTCGTGGTGGATGACCTGGCCGGTGACGCCCCGGGTTCCCGGCGGTCCGTCGGGACGACGGTGACCGGGACCGAATCGACGAATCTCCATGCCCGACCCCCCGGATGCCCGACCCCCGGGCTGCAGTGCCCCGGGCGCTCGTCGCCCGCGCCGGCGGTCGCGGGTCAGCGAGCGCGGCGCCTGCGCCGGCTCGGCCTGGCTGAAGAAGCGCGTCCGCCGCAGGTACTCGTTGTACTGCACGATGACCGGCGGGAAGCGCACGAACCGGACCCACACGTACACGCCGAGCCCCAGGACCAGGGTCACCAGCACGAACAGGAAGTACCAGGCGAACACAGCCTCGATCAGGAGCAGCGAGAACGTGATCACGCCCGTCCAGAGCAGCCACTCCTGCATGGCGACCAGCGGATCGTGGCGGTGGAGCTGTCGGCTCCGGACGTTGTACAGCACGACCTGGGCCACCAGGAGGGCCAGGGCCAGGACCCAGACCGGCGTCAGCAGGTCGGGAAACTCGATCGAGTTGAACGGCCGGAAGAAGTAGTCCCACGGTGCGAGCGTCAACGGTGCGTCTCCAATCGGTCGGCCAGACGGGTCGTCAGGACGATGGGGCTGCCCGTGGAGGATAGCGGGTCCCGCGCGGGCGCGGGCGCCGGGAGGCACACGCAGGCACGAGCTGGGCCGGCCGGGGACGCCCGGGCGCTCACGGAGCCATTGTTATACTCTCGGAGCCCTAGGACGGCGTGCGGTTCCTCGTCCCGGACCCACCTCGCCGCTCGCTCGTTCGCAGCTGGAGGAGCCCCGGGTGCGCGCCCTGCTGTCCGTCGCCGATCGCGAGGGGATCGCGTCGCTCGCGCGCGACCTGCTGGCGCTCGGTGTCGACGTGTACGCCACCGACGGGACCCGCGAGCACCTCGCGGCCGACGGCGTCACGGTCGCCTCGGTCGGGGAGCTGACGGCCCTCCCCTCGCTGCTGGCGGGGCAGGTCAAGACCTTCCACCCTGCGATCTACGCGGGCATCCTCGCGCGGCGCGACCGCGAGGACCAGCTGGCGGAGCTGGCGGAGCAGGGCATCGGCCTGCTCGACCTGGTGGTGGTCAACGTCCGCCCGTTCGCTCCACAGGTCGGGGTACGGCTCGTGCCACTCGACGAAGCGGTCGAGATGATCGACGTCGGGGGAGTGGCGCTGCTCTCGGCGGCGGCGCGCAACTTCGCCGGCGTGGCCGCGGTGTCGA